>JAFSFF010000093.1 GCA_017435375.1 Thermoguttaceae bacterium | reverse complement strand
GGGAAACAACTCAAGAAGAACGGAACGCCGCTCGGCTTGCGACCGACGATTTTGCTCGTGCCGCCGGAGCTGGAAGACCAAGCGTTGATGTTGACGAAGGCGACGCAATTTAACAACGGCGCCGACGGTATGACGCCCGCGAACTACAACCCGCAAGCCGGGCGATTCCAAGTCGTTACGTCGAGCTATTTGAGCGCGAAGACGATGAACGGGTCGAGCGAAACGGCGTGGTATTTGCTCGTCGACCCGAACCGGCTCGCGGCGTTCGAAACGTCGTTCCTCAACGGCAAGGACAAGCCGACGGTCGAGCGGGCCGACGCGGACTTCGACACGCTCGGGATTCAGTTCCGAGGTTACATCGACTTCGGCGTTTCGGCGCAAGATTTCCGCGCCGCGCTGAAAGTTACGGGCGCTTGATAAACGATTCAACGTAAGGAGATACGACGATGAAAATTGCGAAACGCATTCAAGATTACGGCTCGATTAATTACGTCAACGGCGGCGACGAAACGATTCCGGCGGGCGGGATTGTCGTCGAGGGCGAGCTTGTCGGGTGCGCCGTCCGTCCGATCGAGCCGGGCGCGACCGGCGCGCTCGACGTCGACGGGAATTGGCGCTTTCCTAAAACAAGCGGCGAAACGTTTTCCGTCGGCGCCGCGTGCTATTGGGACGCGGCGAACGAAGCGGTTACGTCGACGACTTCCGGAACGCAACTCGGCGTTTGCGTCGAGGCCGCCGCTTCGGACGACGAGTCGATTCTCGTCGCCCTGAACTACCGAGTGCGAGGATAAGCCGAATAAAGCGCAAGAGTTGAAGCGATGGACAATATGATGCGACGCGGCGCCGAGTTCGTCGCGGGAACGCTTCACCGCGTCGGCGCGGTCGTCGTCCGGATCGAGCGCGACGGTCAAACGCTGTTGGAAACGAGCGGCGTTTTGTCGCAACCGACCGCCGAAGATTTCGGCGTCGCGGAACGTCGCGCCGAACGTCGTTTGGTCGACGTATTGTTGCGCGGCGACTGCGGTTACGTTCCGAAAACCGACGACAAATTTTGGATTTCGACCGGGCCGTTTTCGAACGTTCGCGAACCGTACCGCGTCGCGCCGCTCGGCGACGAAGTGTTCCGGTTCGACGACCCTTACGAAATTTCGATGCGCGTTCACGCGCAGAAGGAGCCTCGCTAATGTCTTACATTATGGACTTTGCGCAAAGCGTCGCGAAGATTGTCAACGACGCGAAATTGACCGATTCCGTCGCTCGCGTCGGTCTTCCGAAAATCGACGCGTCCGGCGAAAAGGAGCTATTAATCACCGTCGCGCCGACCGTCGTCGACGCGAAGAGCGTTTCGAACGACCCGACCTTTTCGGAAGCGTTCGAAGCGCAAGTCTGGTTCCAGCAATACGTTGGGACGACCGACTTGACGAAGCTCGAACCCCTTTTCGACTTGGTGGAGAACGTTCGTCGCGCGCTCGCTGTGTCGCGACCTTTTGTAACGTCCGGGATTTTCGCCGAAACGCTTAGCGTCGAAACGACGCCGTTCGAGGCTTACGACCTGCAAAGGGCGGCGGTTTTCACGAGCGTCGTTACGTTGCGGGCGTTCGTCCCGGCGCTTCATTATCGACAAACCGACTAACATTAAACATAACCGTTAAAGGAGATAGAACGATGAAAAAATGGAAGTTCCTTTTGGCCTTCGCCGTCGTTTTCGGCTTGACCGCGACCGCCGCTTTCGCCGCCGAACCGCAAGCCTGCGCTCCGGTTTACGAGCCGTCGCCGTGCGAACCGGTCGCCGACGTCGGGCCGTGCGAGCCGGTTTACGCGCCGGTCTGCGGCCCGGTCGGGGAGGGCGTCGCCGCTCAAACGATCGTCGTCGTGCAAGCGCAAGCGCCGCGTCCTCCGAAATTTGCCAAGCGCGAAGTCGTTAGAAATTGGGAAGTTGCGCGAACGCGCCGCGTCTTGTTCAACGAGCGCAAAATCGAGCGACGCCGCGTCGAGAAAGTTCGCGTCCGGAGCGGCGGCGGCGACGTTCGCGTCGATTCCGGTTGCGCGTCCGTCGGCTGTAAAGTCGGATTCTAATTGAGTTTGCAAGGGGCGCCGTCGGAGACGGGGACGCTCCTTTTTCCCTTTGCCTTGACGCGAAAGGTTTTAGAGATATGACGATGAAACGCTTGATTTTGACGACGCTTGCAACGGCGGCCGCGTTTATTCCGATTTCCGCGTTCGGTTCGGAAATTACGTTTCGGCGCGGGTTTACGTGGGAGGACGCGCACGCGGCGACCTTCCGCGTCGAGGTGAACGGAGCGCGTGGCACCGCCGTTTTTATCGGTTGCCCGAAAGACCGCCCCGACGTCGCCGTTTTTTTGACGAATTATCACGTTGTTACAAAAAATAACGAAGCGAACCTTACGTCGTGGGGCGACCATCTGCAACGTTCGATTCGCGGCAAAGTCGTCTGGCGGGCGTACGACATTAATAGACCGTGGGACTTCGCGACGCTCGAAGCGGACGCGGCGACGCTAAAACGCGAAATCGACCCGCCTTACATTCAGATTGCCGGGCCGGGCGTCAAGCCGGGACGCGGCGCGAAAATCCTCTCGGCGGGGTGTCCGGACGGGCGGTTCGCACAATCTTGGGGCGGTTCCATCGTCGATTATTACGACGAAAAGACGGCGGTTTTCACGCCTCCACCGGTTCCCGGTCAGTCCGGAAGCGGGATTTTCGAGGTGATCAACGGCGAGCTATATCAAGTCGGCGTTCTCACCTGGCTTTTCGGCGAGAAGGGGCGCGACGACTCGACCGGCGGCGCGATTCCGATTTCGAACCTGTACGACGCCGCGCGGGGCGTTTCGCCCGCCGGGGTTACAAGCGAGCCCGCCGTTCCCGCGAACGCGACGGAGTGCGACGTTTCGCTAACCTCCGCGAAAACGACGGTTCCGGTTGTTTTTACCGCCGAAAAATCGGGGTGCAAGGTCGACGCGGTCGCCGTCGCGCGGGCCGCGAACGCGACGAGTTGCTTCTTCTTTTTCAAGAACAACTGCCAGGCTTGCGAACGCGTAAGACCCGAGTTGTTGCGACTTGCGAAGGAAGGTTATCGGTTCGACTGGTACAACACCGACACGCCGGTAGGGAACGGCGTCGCGGCGAAGTACGGCGTTTTTCAAGTCCCGGCCGCGATTTTGGTTCGGATTACGCCGAACGCAAGCGCACAAAACGAGAAGATTTGCGAAATTCCGCTCGACAAGACGCCGTATTTTGCGGCCCGCGCCGCGTTCGAGCAGGAGTTTATCGCGCTTTCCGAACGCTTTACCTCTTGCCCCGTCGAGCCGGTCGCGTTGAAAGGTAACGCTTGCGCGTCGGTCGCTTACGGCGACGGCGACGACGCTGCGTCGTTCAAAATCGACGCGAACGCGAACGCCGATTTCGAAATCGTCGACCTCGACGAACCGGAACCGACGGGGATTCCGGCGCAACTCGACGAACCGCAAAAGACGTCGGAAAACGCGCCGAATTTGCAAGAAAACGAGTCGAAAACGCCCGATTCGCCGCAAAAGACGCAAGAAAACGCGCCGGAAACGCAAAAAGACGCGGAACCGGTCGACGAAAAAACGGTCGAAACGCCGTCGGACGACGTTGAGTTGCCGAACGAAAAAACGGACGACGCGGAACCTGTCGACAATAAGTCGCAAGAAGACGCTCCGGAAGCGGACGACGCCGCGTCGACCGAACGCGCGGAAACGAGCGTCCGGACGGCGGAACCGGTCGACGACAAAGAGTCGCAAGACGAAGAACCGGAAGATTTTAGAAATCGCGAACCGGTTTGGGAGCGGCTCGACCCGCGCGAAACGGGGATACTCGACGACGCGACCGAACGCTGGAACAATCGCGGGAAACGCGACGAAACGCCGTCGGACGACGCCGAGTCGCCGGAAGAGAACGCGCAAGCGGGCGGACTCGGTTCGCGGGCGTTCGACCGTATCGCCGAACGCGTCGAAAAGTCAGTCGACGCGAAACTTGCGGACGCGAAGGCGGAGATTGCGACGGCTTGGCGCGAAAAAGGCGTTCCGGCGACGCGACGTCTCGCGCTTTATTTGACGTTCGCGTTTCTCGGCGCGGTCGTCGTCGGGAACTTGCTGACGACGTTCGTTAAGCGTTGTTTCCGCTGGATTTGGCTTCTGCCCGGATTCTTGCGGCGCCTTGCCGAAGCGTCGAAAGCGGCGGTCGAAGCGGGGCGCGACGCGTTCGACGAAGAAGACGACGCCGCGTCGACCGAACCGAAAGCGCAACCGAAAGCGGCGCCGAAAAAAGCGGCGTCGACGACGAAAAAAGGAGGTAAAAAGAAATGAAAGAAGTCCTTGAATGCGTTAAACTTATCGTTCAAATCGCGCTCGTCGCGTTCGTCTTTTTCGCCGTGTGGAAAGGCGACGCCGACCGCTCCGACTTGATTCGCGAATACGGCGCCGCGATGCGCTTCGTCGCCGCGAACGACCCGGCTTTCGACGTCGAACCGGTCGACGACAGCCCGCTTCCGGTCGCGGCGGAAGACGCGTCGCAAGTCGAAGAACAATAAACGGTTAAGGAGGGCGCGAAATGTCGGGAAAACATAGGCGGCAAAACGTTTGGGTCTTTTTCGAGACGGAGCGGATTAACAAATTGGCGGACGACGCGGTTGAAAAACGGCTCCTAAAGTTCGGCGCGTTCGTGCGTTCCGACGCGCGGCGCTCGATTCGCAAGGAGCCGAAAGGGACGCGTCGCGAACGGAACTCGAAACCGGGGGCGCCGCCGTTTTCGCACACCGGCAACCTGCGCGAAAACATCTTTTTCGGGCTGGACAAGCGCGAAAATTCGGTCGTGATCGGGCCGCACAAGAACCGTTCCGGCTACGCTCCGGAAGCGCTCGAATACGGCGGACGCGCGACGATAAACGGTTTTGTGCCTAAAACTTACAGAATCGGCGACACGGGCCCGATCGGGCGCGACGCGAACGGGCGAATCGTAAGAATCAAGCTAAAAACCGCCGAAATGGTCGCCCGCGCGAACCGGTTCGCGATCGAACGCAACGACGCGGCGATTTCGCGAACGGTCAAAATCGAAGCGCGACCGTATATGTCCCCGGCGTTCGAGCGCAATTTGCCGCACGCCCCGCAGTTGTTCCGCAACTCTCTTAAATAAAGAACTTGGAGGTTGAATTATGAGTACTTCGCCTATCGCCCCGATTCAAGTGCGCAACCCGCTGGGGCATAACGCCCGCGCTTTCGTCGTTTCCGGTTCGACCAAAACGAAAGTCCCTTGCGTTCAATCGGTTTCGATTACGCGACAAGCCGAAACGGTCGACTTGACGACGTGGGATAGCGGCGGCTGGAAGAAAAACGTGCCCGGCACGAAGTCGATGACCGTCGAGATGACGATTCTTAAAGTCGAAGGCGACGCGATTCAACGGTATTTTTACGACGCGTGGCGGGCCGACGCGCCGTCGACCATCGCTTGCGAATTTATTTCGAGCGAGAACGGCGAAGGCGCGAACGGCCTTTGGTGCGTTACGAATATCGGCGACGAGTTCGCGACGAACGAAGGGATTGCGGTGAAAATTTCGCTTGAAAGCTACGGCGAAATCGAAGAGATCGAAGCGAGCGCGGCGCCCGCGTCTTACGAAGGTTAATCGTTTAAGCAAAGGATTTAACGATGCGATATTTTCACGATAAAGACCATAATCGCTGGACGCTCGAGTTGAATCTCGGCGCCGCGAAGCGAGTTTACGACGCGCTCGGCGTCGACCTGTTGAACCCGGCGTTCGTTTGCGACAACGGGCAAACGGTCTCGGCGCGGCTATGTTACGACGACCTTTTGCTCGGTCGCGTCGTCCTCGAAATGGTCGCGCCGCAAGCGGAAGCGGTTAGGGTTTCGCGAGATGAACTCGAGGCAAACTTCGACGCCAAAACGCTTTGCGACGCGGAGGCCGCGTTTTTCGACGAGTGGCGCGATTTTTTTACGCAACGTGGCAAGACGTGGGCTTCGAAAGCCGTCGAACTCGATTACGCCGACAAAGAACGCGGCGAAAAGGCGGCGCTCGAAAAAGTTCAAACCCTCGAAGCCGAACGACTTGGCGCGACGTCGTCCGACTCGCCGGACGGGCCGGAGTCCCCAATTTCCGCGACCTAACCCTTGCCGAGTTGGCCGATTACGCGCTCGCCGCGAGCGACCGACGCAACGAGTCGACGGCCCTGATTTGCGCGGTCGTTTACAATATGCATAAGTCGAACGACGCCAAAGCGAAAACGGTCGAGGACTTTTTGCCCGTCGAGGCGGACGAGTAACGCGGCGCGGCGCCGGGCGCGGTTTAACGACCGGCGTCGGACGTCGCGCCGTTTTTTTGCGCCGCTTCGAGCGCGAGCGTTCGCAACGCGTCGGCTAACGAAACGCCTTTCGCGTCGGCGACGCCTTGCAACGTCGCCCGTTCGGCGTCGGTCAAACGCACCGAGATTTTATTATCGCGACGCAAGTCGGACGGCAAAGGCATACGCCCCTTGGATTTAGCGCCGATTTGTTCGCGAATCCAGCGTCGCGTTTCGGCTTCGACGTAAGGGCGGGCGATTTCGCCGGCTCGACGCGCGATTTCTTCGCGTTCTTCGAGCGTTGTCGAACGGTATTTTTTTAAGTCGTAAGTCATTGCGTCGCCTCGTTTTGTTGTTGCGGAGAAAGTTTTGGTTTCAAGCCGTAGCGCCGGGCGATTTCGTCCCCCATAACGTCGCGGACGCGTTGCAAATCGTTCAACATTTGACCGATGAGGGATTTTTCCGTTTCCGAAAACGCGCCCGAATTTTTTTGCGCGGCGACAAAAAGATCGCCGTATTTTTTCATTCGGTCGATGACTTCGGCGCCGCCGGGAAGCTCTTCGCGAATCGCCGCGTTGACGACCTGCCGCGAATTTTGTCGACCGTACCTTTGACTAAGTTCAAGTATGCCCATTGTTTACGTTCCTTTCATAAAAGCGGCTTCCCGCTCCCCGCTCGCGCGGGGAACGAGTCGCCGGTCGGCGTTAGTAAGGCGTCGAAGCGATCATTTTGATCGACGTGAGGCCGATTTTGTACTCGACCTCGACGATTTCGACAACCTCGGCCCCTCGTCTCGACGCGGAATCCGCCTCGGTAGGCGTTTCGACGCGAGTTTCGGAGCCGTCCTCCTCAACGACGATAAAGTAACGTTCGTTTTTCATAACTTATCTCCCGTAAAAGGGTAACTTAAAAACCGTCGAAGGAACGCTTCCTTCAACCGACGCTTTTATTATAATACATTTTTGACGGCTGTAAATAGAAAATCGGGAAATTTTTCGCGTTTTTTGCAAAATAGTCGCCGCAATCGTTGAGATAACGGAGGTTAGCAATGGCGAACGTCGGAGGGATTCGGGCAGGTCGCGCTTACGTCGAGCTTTACGCCGACGCGTCGAAACTTCAGCGGTCGTTAAAGGCCGCCGAAAGTCGACTTAAATCGTTCGGCGACTCGGCGTCGAGTATCGGAGCGCAGTTTATGGGACTCGGCGTCGCGGCGTCCCTTCCTATCGCGGCGGCGGTGCGCGGGTTCGCGGCGTTCGACGACCAAATGCGGGTCGTTCAAGCGGTTAGCGGCTCGACCGCCGAAGAGTTCGCGATGTTGACCGAACGCGCTAAAGAGCTTGGTCGCACGACTTCCTTCACGGCGGCGGAGGTCGCGAACGCGATGGCGGAACTCGGTCGCGCGGGCTTCAAGGCGCCGCAAATCGACGCGGCGATCGATTCGGTGATGAACCTTTCGCGGGCGACGCAAACGGAGATTCCGCTCGCGACGGAAATCGCCGGGAACGCGTTGCGAGCGTTCGACTTAGACGCGTCCGAAATGGGGCGCGTCTGCGACGTGATGACGGCGACGGCGAACAACTCGGCGCAAACGCTCGAAGACCTCGGCGAAGCGTTCAAGTTCGTCGCGCCGATCGCCGCCGACGCCGGGCTCTCCATCGAAGACGCGTCGAAAATCGTCGGGACGCTCGCGAACTTCGGCATTAAAGGAAGTCTTGCGGGAACGGCGTTTAAGAACATTCAGTTGAAAATGGCCGACCCCAAAGTTCAGGCGAGTTACAAGGAACTTGGCGTCGAGGTTCTTAACGCCGACGATTCGCTCCGGAATATGGCGGACGTGTTGCGCGACCTCGGCGCCGCGACGGCTTCAATGCCTAACGCCGAGAAACTCGCGACTTACCAAAAGCTGTTTTCGATGTACGGTCTCTCCGGAGGGATTAAACTGACCTCCGCGAACTTTACGGAGATGTACGACGCCATCGATAACGCGCAAGGCGTCGCGGCGGAAACGGCGGCGACGATGGACTCCGGGATCGGCGGGGCGTTTCGGCAAACGCAAAGCGCGGTCGAGGGCGTCGCGCACGCTATCGGCGAAGCGCTAACGCCGAAGATTACGGAACTTGCGGGAACGCTTATTCAGGTCGCCGGGGAAACGACCGCTTGGATTAAGGAGAACGAGGATACGGTCGAGACGGTCGCGAGCGTCGCGGCGGGCGTCGCGCTTTTCGGCGGTTCGCTCTTGGCGGTCGGGACGGCGGCGAAAGTCGCGGCGTCGACGACGACCGGACTTCGCGCGGCTTGGTCGGCTAACCTCGCTATCGCCAACGCTTTAACGGGCGCGACGCGCAAAGCGGAAGCGGCGCAAAGGGCGGAGTCGGCGGCGAAGGAAGCGGCGGCGGTCGTCGAGCAAAAGCAGGCGGCGCTCGACCGCGCGAACCTCGTTATGAGCGAACGGGCGACGCTCGCGTTGCAAGCCGAAGCGAAAGCGCGTCAAGCGGCGACGGCGGCGCAAACGGCGGGAATCGCGACCGACGCGGAAAGCGCTCAAATTATGCGACTTAAAGCGGAGATAACGACGCGGGAAACCGCGTTGCGCGACGCGAACGCTCGGGCGATTCAAGCGCAAACGGCGGCGCAAAAAGCGGCGGTCGCGACGTCCGTCGAAGCGGCGGAGTTGCAAAGTCTTTTAGCGCAAAAGGCGGCGCAGGAAATCGCCCTCCGCGAGGCGTCCGCGCGAGCGATTCAGGCGGAAGCGGCGGCGAAGGCGGGCGGAATCGCGACGGCTCGCGAGGAGGCGAAAATTCGGGCTCTTGAAACGCAACGCGCGACGCAGGAAATCGCGTTGCGGGCCGCGTCGACGAAGGCGCGACTCGCGGAATCGGCGGCGGAACGAGCGCAAGCGGCGGTAAAATCGGCGGTTGCGAGCAAGGCGGACGCCGCGACGGTCAAGGCGTTGAAAGCGGAAGCGGCTAAGCGGGCGGCGGTCGCGCAAACGGCGCAAGCGGAATTGAAGGCGGCGCAAAACTCGATTGACGCGACAAACCGTCGTATCGCGGCGACTCAAAAAGAAATCGCCGCGCGAGCGAAAGCGACGCAAGTTCAAGCGCAAGCGGACGTAAAGGAAGCGCAAAGCGCGCTTGCGTCGACGGAAAAGAAGATCGCGGCGAAGAACCGAGAGATTGCGAAACGCGCGAAAGCCGACCAAGCGAAGGCGCGCGCCGATTTGAAAGCGGCGCAAGACGACGCAAAATCGGCGCAAAGCGCGATCGCGTCGGCGGAAAAGAAAATCGCGGCGATTCAGCGCGAGATTTCCGCTCGCGACGCGGCGGCGCAAAAGGCGCTCCACGCGGCGCAAGCGGAAGCGGCGGAAGCCCGCGCGAAATTGGCGACGGCGGACGCGAGCGCAAACGCCGCGAGGGCGGAACTTGCGGACGCCAACGCGACGCTTGCGAACGCAAACTCGAAAGTTCGCGGCGCGGCTTCGGCGCGAGCGTTCGCCGGAGCCCTTCGCGGCGTCGTCGCGTCCATCGGGCCGCTGTTGGCGTTCAGCGCGGTAACCGCCGCCGTTACCGCGTTTGCGAACGCGTCGCAACGGGCCGCCGAAAAGGCGCGGGAAGCGAGCGATGCGGCGGCGGAAACGGCTCGCGCAAATCAAGAACAGCGCGATTCGCATAAAGAGTTGTTCGACCGCCTCGTCGAACTCGCGTCGCAACAAACGCTTACGAACGCGCAATTCGTCGAAGGAAAGTCGATCGTCGAGCGCTTAACCGGCGTTTACGGCGATCTTGGGATTACGCTCGACGAAACGGCGAAGAAGTTCGGGGGGCTCGCCGAAGCGCAAGCGGCGTTCAACCAAAAGCAACGAGAGCAAAAGAAGGCCGACCTCGCGAGCGAAGACGCCGCGCTTCAACAGGAGCTAGAATCGCTTGCGCGGCAACGCGAAAACCTTGTCGGCGAGAACTTAACGGTCGGCGGCTACTGGGCCGGACTCAAAGACGTTCTCGGAATGGAAGGCGGAACGCAGGACAAACTCGACGCGATCGCTAAACGAGAAGGCGAAGTTATGCGCCGAAGGAACGCAATCTTCCAAGAAAAACAAGGGTTGGAACAAGAGGAAAAGGTCGAGGAAGCGGCGAAAGAAGAGCGTAAGAAAGCGGAAGCGTCGTCGCTTGTTCGCGAAGAGGAGGAAGCGCGAACAAAACGCGTCGAAGAGGCGACCGAGACGGCGGCGACGTTTGAAAACGACAATTTGTCGACCGACGCGGAACGGCGTAAACGCGAGATTAACAAGAAATACGACGAATACGTCGCGGCGCAAGCGACGCTTCGCGACGAAAAAATCGCGCAAACCGGGGACGGAGCCGGAGCGTTCGGGGAATACGCCGCCAATATCGCGAAGGCCGACGCTTGGAAGACGGCGGAGCTTAACAAGGTTCGGGCCGACGAGTCGACCCGCAAATGGGACGAAGAGGCGACGGCGCGTCAAAACGAGCGTTCGCGTCGCGACGCGACGGCGGACGCCAAGGTCGCCGAGGCGCGACTCGCCGTGTTTCAGGCGATGAGCGGCGGCGGGAACGTATCCGCCGCGATGGAAGCGTTTAAGTCGGCGGAAGCGGAGCGCGAAACGTCGCGGCGAGAGAACGCGCAGACCGACGCGGAGAGCGCGATGAAGCGCTTCGCGAACGCGCAAGCCGAACTCGAAAAAGCGCGCAAATCGGGCGACAAAAGCCGTATTGAAGCGGCGGAAGAGGAAAGCGCAAACGCCGCGCAGGAACTGACTTCGGCGAACTCGACGCTCGACGAAATTATTCGCGGGTCGTATGAAACGGCGCAAAAGATGCAACCGCAACTTTCGTCGCAAGGCACGTTTAATGCTTGGGAGGCGGGGAACTTTGCGCAAGCGTCGCCGGAACTTGAGGAGATGAAAAGGCAAACGGATATTCTCGACCGAATCGAACGCAAGTTTGTTTTCACCGGCGACGACACGCGTCTTTAATCGTTCGACGTCAAGAGTTAAGGAGGGCGTTTTATGGCTTCTTGCATCCAAAAAATCTTCGACGGAATCGAAATCGGCGAGAAACGGGAGTCGCTCAAAATCGAGACCGGCGAAAACCCGTCTATCGTCCGAAGTTACGTTATCGCCGGGACTTACTCGGTCGCGGCGGCGACGGCGGCGGGGCGCGATTTCCTCGTTCACGAGTTCGGTTCGCCGCCGGTTTGCGACGGCTTGCCGATTACGGGAACGCGGCTCCAGCCCTACGCGGGCGTCCCGGCGTGGAACTTCGAAGCGACGTTCGCGCCGCGCAAAATCGACGACAAAGATAAAGTCGAGGAATCTAACTATTCGTTTAACGCGACTTCCGGTACGGCGAAAATCCTTTATTCGCTTGAAACGGTCGCGGCGGTTACGGTCGACGGGCGCGACGTAATCGACTACTACGGCGGGATTAACGCGAACGAAAGCGGCGGTTTCGACGGCGTCGAGCGCACCGTTCCGAACCCCGGTTTCTCGATTTCGCAATCGCACCCGATGGGCTGGTTCACGCGCTCGACCCGAATTTTGGCGATGTCGATGGTCGGGTGCATAAACGCCGATTATTTCGACGGTTACGCGCCGGGCGAAGTGATGTTTAAAGGAATCGAAGCGAAAACGGCCCGTTACCTCGACGCGTTCGGAATTCAGCAAACCTACTGGCAGGCGACGTACAGCTTCGGCGTAATGCCGAACCGGATTATTAAATTTGGCGACGCCGACGTGCTAAAGTGCGGCTGGGACTACGCTTGGCGCACGGTCGAAACGCGCGAAAATCCCGTTACCGGCAAGAAGGAGTCGTACCCAATTCAGCTGAATATCGAGCGCGTCCATTATCCGATCACGTTTTCCTCTCTTTGCCTCGACCTTCCGGAATGAGTCGCAACGTCGAAAAAACAACGACTTAGGAGAAACGAAAAATGGCGAAAGATATTTTGCGGCAAGACGTCAAAGACATAATCGCGGCGTACAAGGGCGGGGAACTCGGCGCTCGAAGCGTTGCGAAACAACGAGTTCCGGCGGTCGGAATCGGCGTGAAGAACGCGACTTCCTCGAACGTCGCGACCGGAACGCCGTTGAAAATCGACGGCTTTTCGCAAGAACTCGAATACGACGCCGCGCTTTCTAAACTCTTGAATAACGCGCTTTACCTTGCCGCGACGGCTCCGGACGAAACGACGCCGGTCGAACAAATCGCGACGACGCTCGAACCGATTCCCGCCGGAAAGCTCGGTCGCGCGGAAGCGGCGATTTTCCCGGCGCGAGTAACGTTTCCGGACGGCGGCGACGATTACGAATACGCGTCGGCGACGTTCGTCGCGGCGGAGAGCGGCCCGTTTCGCATCCTTGCCAAGTCGAAACTAAGCGCCGAGCGCGTCGCCGTTTGCGCGTTGGCGAAAGTCGCCGGGAGCCAAAACGACGAAGAAAGCGAAACCGTCGAAACGACGGTCGCGGGGGGCGTCCAAATCGACGTCGAAACGAGCGAGACGGAAACGAAAACGAGCTATACCGTTAATTGGCGGGGGTTGCGCGTTTGGAACGACGCGAGTTTATGGCGGCCCGGCGAGGAGCCGGATTGGGCGCTTTCGGCGGCGTTGGACGACCCTTGCGACGTCGCGACCGCCGCGTTTGACGACACGCTGGAAGCGGCGTTGTTGGCGAATCAAGCGGACGGCTCGTTTTCGCCGAAGCCGCAAGCCGCGCTCAAAGTCGCGCGAAAGTACCTCGACGACCGAATCGTTTTGACGGCGAACTTTCCGCCGGGCGCTCCGACTCGGTTCGGCGCCGATTATTTGTCGAGCGGCGGCTTGACTTACGGCGGGAAGAATATCGTTTCGGCGTCGAGCGACTTGATTATCGCTCGCGTCGACCCGGCGGAATATTCGTATTTAACCTACGGCCCCGGCGGCGCTTACGATTACAGCGCGACCGTTTCGCCGGAAGCGGTCGTTTACGCGATCGAGTGGCGCGGGTTCCGGTACCGTTACGACGGCGGAACGGATTCCGCAACCCTTTACGCGAAAACACTTTATCCGGGCGACCATATAACCTTTAAGCCGTTGAACGGCTCCGTCGAGTCGTCGATTTGCGTTCCCGTTTGGACGGGGTTTGACGTCGTGCAAGCGTCGGGAGGACAACGCGTTACGAAGATTCGCGGCGCCGACGGAATCATTATTTCGGTCGAGACGACGACCGACGAACAAGGGAACGCGTTTAACGTCGGGGTGATTCGCGTCGATCTCTCGGAAGAGCAAAAGGAAGCCCTGAAAGGCGAGAAGGGCGACCAAGGCGAACCGGGAGAACCCGGCGCGGACGGTAAAGACTTTACGTTTGACGACTTTACGCCGGAACAGCTCGAAGCGCTCAAAGGCGACCCCGGCGAGAAAGGCGAAAAAGGGGACAAGGGCGACCCGGGTGAGAAAGGCGACCCCGGAGAGCCCGGCAAAGACGGCGACAAGGGCGAGAAGGGCGATCCGGGTGAGAAAGGTCCGCAAGGCGAAACCGGAGCTACCGGCGCGCAAGGCCCGCGCGGTTTAACCGGCGCGACGGGGCCGCAAGGGCCGCCGGGCCCGCAAGGAACACAAGGCCCCGTCGGCCCGGCGTTTACGTTCGATATGTTTACCGATGCGCAACTCGAATCGTTGAGAGGCGAACCCGGCGAAGACGGCGCCCCCGCCGACTTGTCGAATATTACGGCGGTCGAGCCGATTACGGTCGAGGGCGACGCGGAGCAGATCGAAGTCGGGCTCCAACTTGCCGAGGTCGACGAATCGGAAGGAGTCGCGCTCGAAGTCGTCGAAGGCAAAGGACTTAAAGCGACTTGGGGCGGGGTTAAGTTCGGCGACGACGCGTTTAAGACTCTGGACGTCTCCGAGCCGTTGACCGCCGAGATTGCCGACGCCGCCGCAACGATAGGCTTGAAAGTCGCCGACTCGGAGTTTGTTACATTAAGTAATAACATCGACGGCGCGTTAACGGCCAACTGGCAAGGTTTGCGTTGGATTGACGATCGATTTGCTACTAAAATAATAATCGGACGTGGTCTATGGTCGTATTATAACGCCGAGACCCAAACCGCGTCGATATATGCGCGCGAAGCAGCCAACGACAGTCCTCACGCAGTAACTGTAACGTCAACAACGGCGGGGATTAGCGCGACGTGGCGAGGTTTTCTCGTCGACGAAGAGCGAGCGTTCGGACTGACGGCGGGGCCCGGCGTTAATATTGTCGTCGAAGGAGATAACGCCAACATCTCCGTTAACCTCACCGACGAAATGAAGGCGCAACTTAAAGGCGACAAGGGGGATAAAGGCGACAAGGGAGACAAGGGCGATACCGGACCACAAGGACCGCAAGGCGAACAGGGACCGCAAGGCGAAACCGGCGCTACTGGTTCCAAGGGAGACAAGGGGGACAAAGGCGAGAAGGGAGATAAAGGCGACCAAGGAATCCCCGGCGTCAAGGGAGATAAAGGCGACCAAGGAATTCCCGGTAAAGACTTTACGTTCGATATGTTCACGCCGGAACAACTAGAAAGTTTAAAAGGCGAAGACGGTGAAGACGGCAAGGACGCCGACTTGTCGAATATTACGGCGGTCGAGCCGATCACGGTCGAAGGCGACGCGGAGCGAATCGAAGTCGGGCTCCAACTCGCCGAGGTCGACGAATCGGAAGGCGTCGCCCTCGAAGTCGTTGAAAGCAAAGGACTTAAAGCGACTTGGGGCGGGGTTAAGTTCGGCGACGACGCGTTTAAAACGCTCGCGGTTAAGGAGCCGTTGACCGCCGAAATTGCCGACGCCGTCGCGACACTTGGACTAAAAGTCGCCGACTCGAGGTTTGTCGGGCTTTCGGTCGCCGACGGCGCGTTAATTGCCGACTGGAAAGGCTTTACGGTTGTCGGAAAGTCGAAACTTGTTCAACGTCTCAACATTGGCGAGGGACTTGATAGTAAGGCGTTCGATCACACATATGGATATAGCGTAACATTATCGGTTAAACTCGCGGCAAACAGCGCGGAACACGCGGTGCCGCTTACAGTTACGTCCGATGGATTAAGCGCGACGTGGAACGGAATTACCGTTGACGGCGCGTCGACGAAGGCGACGACGTTGAAAGCCGGGGACGGAATCACAATCAATGTAAGCGGTTCGGTTGCCACGATTTCCGTTAACCTTACCGACGACATAAAAGCGCAACTCAAAGGCGATAAAGGAGACCCCGGCGAGAAAGGAGACCCCGGCGAGAAAGGAGACCCCGGCGAGAAAGGAGACCCCGGCGAGAAAGGAGACCCCGGCGAGAAAGGCGACCCCGGCGAGAAAGGCGACCCCGGCGATAAAGGCGACCCCGGTGAGAAAGGCGACCCCGGTGAGAAAGGGGAAACCGGAGCTACCGGTTCGCAAGGCCCGCGCGGTTTAACCGGCGCGACGGGGCCGCAAGGGCCGCAGGGGCCCGCCGGAACGGACGGAAAAGACGGCGTCAACGGCAAAGACGCCGACTGGTCGACGTTATCTATCGGCGACGCTATCCGCAAGCCTCGATTGCGACGCAAAGTCGCGACCGGCGTTGTCGACGACGCGCCGCTCCTTTCGGACTTGGGCGACCCGACGACGGTCGACGTCGTTTCGCACGTCGGAGACTTCTCGGCGTCGGACGCGATCGCGGGGTACGAGTCGCCGACAACGACGACGGTCGTCAAAAGTCTAAAGCGCGTAGATAAAACGATTGTAACCGGCGCGTCGTTGGCGCTTTCGGACGAGGCTTCGGACGGCGCTATCGCGGTTGTCGTCGCCGTCGAGTGCGAAGACGGAAGCGTCGTAGAAACGACAAAATATTTATCGCTAAATCTAACGACGGAAACAATTAAGATCACCCAATCGTATGCGACGCAAGCGGTTTTGACCGGGCTCGGGACGCCGAAAGCGTCGGACGCGGTCAAATACACGAACGGCCCGGTCGCGTATGAAAAGGTTGTCGTCGGATACGCAAACGTCAAAACGGCGGAGCTTAACGTCGAGACGGTCGCAATCGACGCGGAGACCGCGAATTGTGTCGGACTTCCGGAGACTCACGCCGACCGCGACAAAATCGGAACGGAAATTTTAGGCGACGAAGGAGACGAAACCGATGCCAACTCGTAATTTAGGGCCGTGCGCGTGTTGCCAAACTCGATACGCGACAGGGTTTCGCATCGTGGAAATCGGTGGGCATTTCGCTGGGACGAACGGCGGTATCGGAATGTTTGTCGAGTACGAGCCGTTGGACGACATTGTTTTTCGTGTCGAGTTTAGCGACGGAACCTACGAAGACAAAGCGTTTATGGCGAGTAGTTGTGTTTCGAACGCAACGGAACCGTCGCGCACGACGCTTTCCGGAATTTTCGAATACGACGGCGCTAGTTACGCTTGGTCGATGTGCTGGGGTTGGGGAACTTACGGTTACGCGACGATTTACAAACCAGTCGCAGAGTGTCGCGAATGGTTCACGGG
>JAFSFF010000092.1 GCA_017435375.1 Thermoguttaceae bacterium | reverse complement strand
TTCGTTTGCGTTAACGCGAGACCGAAGGAACGACCGCCGCGGCTCGTCGGCGACGCGACGTTCGGCTCGTCTTCGGCGCGGTAAACGCGAATTTGACCGAACGCGGCGGCGGTTTCGGACGAGCGGTTCGTTAAGAGAATCGTCGGCGTTTTAGTGCGCGGCCAAAAGAGGACGGAGTACCGACGAACGACGCCCGACGCTCGGTCGCCGAACGGTTCGGGCCCGACGACGAAACCGAAATCGAGCGATGACGGGAAAAGACCGCCCGCGACGCTCGGTTCGAGAACGCTGACTCCGAGTTTTTGCGGAAAATTCGACGGGTACTCGATTTCTAAAATATGCGGCGCGCCCGGTTCGCGAATCGGGATCGGAAACGCTTCCCAAGAGACGGCGTTCGACGCGGTCGAGGAGCCGGCGACGCGCTTCGCGAAGTCGGCCGCGGTTGGAACGCGCGAATCGTCGTCGGCTTCGAGCGAATCGGCGTCGGAAGGAGAACGAGCGTCGGACGCGTCGTTTCCGCCGAACCAATCGCGCGGGTCGAGTCGGAGCGAAGATTCGGGAGCGCGTCGCGGCGGCGTTCCGTTCGGGTCGAGGCGCAAAAACGGCGTCGACGGGAGTTGAAAGCGAGCGATTTCTTCGGCGGCGAAGGGGCGCGAGTTCCCGCCGCCGAGCGGTTTCGCCCAAAGGTCGTCGGCGCGTCCCCAACCGGTTCGATCGATCGTCGCCGCGGGCGCTTCGAAGCGGTCGAGGGCCCAACGACGGAGAACTTCGGCGCGTTTTTCGGCGGTAAATTCCTTTTTTTCGCCGTTGGAGCGGTCGAAAAGATTGAGCGGATCGAACGAAGGGGTCGCCGTCGGGCGCGGCGCTTGCCCTAAAACGACCGGCGTCGCCGAATGTTCCGGAGCGTAACGCGCCGTCGACTTGCCGAACGGAGCGATTCCGAGTCGCGGCGTCGTTTGCGGAGACTTTTCGTTTTTGCCCGACTTCGCCGGTTTCGCGCCGTCGTTTTGGGGGGCGTCGGCGTTCGCGTCGTGTTTGCGGAAACCGGGGAGCGAAAAGCGTTTGGAGAACGCGCCGCGCCAACCGGGGTTTGTTGGATCGATCGTTTCGAGCAACTCGGCGCGCAGGTCGCCGTCGAAGGAGGCGGCGGAATTTTCGGAGCCGCCGTCTTCGGACGTTTTGGGGCGAGCGGAAACGACGACGCCTTGTAAAACGCGGCGAGCGAAAGGGCGACCGTCCGCCGGAGCGAGCGAAAAAGTCGAGCGCGGCGTCGATTTCGGACGGAGTTCGAGCGCGATTTCGAAAACGCCTTCGTCGCGCGGCGCCGTCAAGACGAATTGGCGGGCGACCGGATTCGCGTTCGGGTCGCCGACGACCGCGTCGTTCCGTTGAATTTCGGCGAGCGGAATTTCGACCGTTTCGCTTGCGAACGATTCGGAGCCGCCGCGCCGCTTAGCGTTAAGGGTCAACGACAAATCGCCGCCGAGTCGAGTCGCTGAAGAGCGGGGCAAAACGGTCAAACGAAAGCGTTCGCCGGGGCGGAAAACGGGGGAGTCGCCGCGCGCCGGAATCGGCTTCGAGGACGGCGCGCCGTTTGCGTCGAGTTTGACGAAGCGCGCCGGAAGTTCGTCCGCCGGAGCGCGAACGACGCCGACGCAAGAACGGCCCGTCGCGTCGAGCGGAATCCGCGTCGACGAGTCGATCAAACGTTCGACGAGAACCGTTTTTTCGAGCGTTTGGCCGGTCGAGCGGTCGCGAAGTTTGATTTCGAGGCGCGCGTCTCGGGGGCAAAAAAGGGTCGTTTGGAAACCGCAAAAGGCGAGCGGCGCGACCGTTTGGAGACCGACGCAGGTTTGCGCTTCGTCGGAAAAGAAAAACGCCGTCGCGCAAGTCGGGGCGACGCCGAGCGGAATCATATCGGCGAACGAGCCGCGAGAAAGGCGAATTTCGCCGTCCCAATTCGTCGGCGACGCGCTCGTTAAGGTAAAATCGACGCGCATCAAACCGGGGCGAAACGGGGCGGAGTCGGCGGCTCCGTCGACTTGGGGCGCAGCGTCGAGCGCGACCGTCGAAAATTCGGTCGAAGCGTTCGCGTCGACGAGCGCGACGACGAAAGCGAAAACGAGCGAAATGGAAATCGACAGGGCGGCGCGCGGCATTCGGATTCCGAGTTCTTAAACGAGGAAGTAAAACGGGGGAAGGAGGCGACGTCGTTCGGCGCGAGGAACGGACGGTTAAAAGAACCGAGCGGCCAAGCGCGAGGGCGGACGACGCTTTCGACAGTTTAACAAAAAAGGGGGCGAGGCGTCTAGGTCGGTTTGGGCGACTTCGCCCGATTTTTTTTGAATAAACGGGAAAAAGGAACGAAACGGCGCAAAAGACCGCGCCGTCAAAAACGGCGGACTTTAACGGTCGTATCGGTTGTTGGCTTCGTCGAGGTTTAATAATAGGGGGGCGAGTAAAAAAATTTTGAATAAAACGTTTGTCGGGGCGGCGAAAAGCGGAACGGGCGGGCGGTTTTGGCGGAACGTCGGCGCCGCTTTCCAACGGGCGAGCGAAAAGAAAAAACGCTTGAATCGCGAAGCGCTTTCGTTTAAAATAAAGGACGGCGGCGCTCGAAACGCGTTTCTGCGGCGGAAAGCGGAGCGGACTCGGTCGGCGGAGCGCCCAATTAGCCTTTATTAATTAATATTGACAAAATCGGCGGAAGAGTCGAGGACAAAAAGCGAAAGGAGCGGCAAAATGACGGCGAAAAAAGGAACGAAGCGCGGTCGACGGCGGTTCGGCGGCGCGTTTTTAGGAGGCGTTTCGTTGGCGGCGGCGATTTTCGGCGTCGTCGGAATCGGAAACGGCGGCGGATTTAACGGTTTGGACGGCGCGTCGGGAAACGGCGTCGTTTGGGCGCAAACGTCGGCGGCGTCGCAAGGGTTGACGCGGCTCGAAGTCAATAATCCGGACGCGGAGACCTTTCTCGGCGTCGGGCTTTGGAGCTGGCCGGTTCCGGCGGACGTCGACGGCGACGGACGAACCGACTTAGTCGTTAGTTGCGAAGACGTTCCGTACAACGGCGTTTGGTATTTCCGCAACGCCGGGCCCGACCCGAAATTTCCGATTTTTGAGAAGGCGAAGCGGCTGAGTCGAGGCGTTATCAACGTTCAGGCGAGTTGGGTCGACGGGAAACTCCGCGTCCTAACGCCGGGAAAGGAGCATCCCGATTTTTTGAAAACCGGCGTTGAAAAATCGATTCCGCTCAAAAATGGGGCGGAAAACTTGCCGCAAAACGTTCATTTTAACAAGGTGCGCGGCAATATGTGGAAGCTCGTCGACTTCGACGGCGACGGCGCGACCGACGTCGTCGTCGGAACGGACGACTGGACGGAGTACGGTTGGGACGACGCGTTCGACGCAAACGGCGTTTGGCAAAACGCGCCGCTTCGGGGGAACCTCTATTTGTTGCGAAATATTGGAACGGACGACGCGCCGCGGTACGAAGACGCGAAAATGTTAACCGACGTCGACGGAGCGAAACTCGAAACGTTCGGTTGGCCGTCGCCGAACTTCGTCGATTTCGACGGCGACGGCGACCTCGACTTGCTTTGCGCCGAATTCCGCGACACGTTGCAGTATTCGGAAAACGTCGGGACGCGTACCGAGCCGCGTTATCGCCCGTTCGAGCCGTTGACGTTGACCGACGGGACGAAAGCGGCGGTCGAGTTGGCGATGCCGACGCCGGTCGCGTTCGATTGGGATAACGACGGCGACGCGGACGTTTTGGTCGGCGACGAAGACGGGCGAATCGCGTTTTTCGAAAATTCCGGCGAGCTGAAAGACGGAAAACCTTGGTTCAAACCGCCTTACTACTTCCGTCAAGAGCCCGATTTGCTCAAATGCGGCGCCTTGTCGACTCCTTGGGGCGTCGACTGGGACGACGACGGCGACTGGGACTTAATCTGCGGCAACACCGCCGGTTACGTCTTTTTCTTCGAGAATTTGAGCGGCCCGGGCGTCGAGAATCCGCGTTGGGCGACTCCGGTCGCGTTGGCGAGCGAGCCGGACGACGCGCTTCTCGCCGAGGCGAAAGCGTTAATTCCCGAAACGGCGGGACTTGTTGAAACGAGGCGCGACGGGACGTCGCCGATTCGGATAACCGCCGGGCCGAACGGTTCGATTCAAGGGCCGGCCGAGCCGAAGTGGGGGTATACGACGCTCTCGGTCGCGGACTGGGACGGCGACGGGTTGAAGGACGTCGTTCTTAACTCGATTCTCGGCAATGTTTATTGGTATAAGAACGTCGGCGAAAAGGGCGCGCCGAAACTGTCGCAGCCGCGGGCGGTCGAGGTCGCTTGGGACGGCGCCGCGCCTCGTCTCGCTTGGGGTTGGCGTTTTCCGAAAGGAAACGAGTTGTTGACGCAATGGCGGACGACGCCGGTCGCGCTCGACTTCAACGGCGACGGCTTGACCGATTTGGCGATGTTGGACGTCGAAGGTTATCTCGCGTTGTACGAACGGTTTAAGGAGACCGACGAGAAGAGCGGCGAAACGTCGCTCAAACTCGCGCCGCCGAAACGCGTTTTTGTCGACGGGGCCGGGAAGCCGTTGCGCTTGAACTCCGGGCGCGCGGGCGCTAGCGGACGCCGCAAGATTTGCTTCGCGGATTACAACGGCGACGGAAAGCTCGACCTCCTCGCAAATGGAAGCAACGCCGACCTTTACCTCCAAACGAAAGCGGAGAACGGGCTTTATTACTTTGTGTCGGCGGGAGAAATCGACGCGCGGCCGATCAAGGGGCACTCGTCGAGCCCGACGACGGTCGATTTCAACGGCGACGGCGTCCCGGATCCGCTGGTCGGCGCCGAGGACGGGCATTTTTATTACAAGCGCAACGACTGGACGCCGGGGCAAACGGCGACGGCTCGTTTCGAGTCGGACGCGCTGACGATCGAGACGACGTTGAAAACGGCGCGCTTAGAAAACGGCGCAAAGGCTTTCGCGAACCGGGATTACGTTTGGGGCGACGTCGCGTCGGAGTTGACCGGGCGCGAGTACCCGCAAACGTTCGGCGGGACGCCGGTCGACGTCGTCGTTCGAGCGAAAAAAGCGACGACGGTCGAGCTTCTCGTCGGGACGACTTGGCCGAAAAACGACGGCGCGTCGTACTTGGTCGGCGTCGAGAACAAAGAGCTGGGCGCGACGTTAATTAAAGAAAACGCGGTCAAATACAACGACAAAACGAATTCGCCGCTCGCGCTTTTCGAGAAGAAACTGGAACCCGGCGAAGTTTGGGTCGTCCCGGTTTCGACTTGGTCGGGAACGCTCGTTCTTTTTCCGAAAACGGATAAATAACGGCGTTTAACGACGAGGTTCGAACGGACGCGTTGAAACGACGCGAGACGATACGGCGTTCGAATACCGTGCCTTGGAAAAGATTTCCGTCCCGCTTATAATGTAACGCGGGGCGGTTTTCTTTTCAATACGAATCGACGCGCTCGTCGGCGAATTCGTTTTTCGTTCTTTCGAAAAAGGGAAATTCGATGGATATTTGAGGAACGATCGGCCTAAGCTCCGCGCTTGTCTCTAATGCGTTCGAGGCGTGCGGAGCGTATAAGCAAAGACGCGACGAAACCGCGTTGAAACGTATAGGGCGGCTCTAAGTTCCGCTGCGCTTGACTGGCGCGGTTTTTACGCTTTCGAGCGGCGTTTGAGAGGCGGCGTCGACGATTAAGGAAAGGGCGATTCTTGCAAACCTGAAACGAAGGCGAGCGTTTCTTTCGGCGTGTCAAGCGGGCGTCGACGATGAAAGAAAATAACGATTGACGCAAACCAGAAACGAAGCCGAACGCTTCTTTTGGCGTGTCAAGTGTGCGTCGAAGCGCGACGTATTGCGACGAGCTTGGCGCGATTTCCGGCGTTTGGGGATCGTTCTTTCTTAACCGTTGAGGACGGCGCGCCCGAAAGCGGGCTTCTGAAAAAATCGCCGCGTCCCTTTTTTCGCTTCGAGACAAACGCCGAGGGACGACCGACGGCGAAGACGAGCGCTTCCGTTCGGCGCCGACTCGCTCGTTAAACATAAGCGCGCCAACCTCTTACTCCCTTGAAGAGAGGGCGCGACGCTCGAAAGGGCGCCGCGTTCTTTGACCGGTCGGTCCGATCGGTCGTTCGCAACCAACCGACGCCCCCCCAAGCGGAACGGGAGGTTTGCAAAATGTCGAAATTTCAACGTTTACTTTGGGCGACGGCGCTCTTTGCGTCTGTCGTCGGGGCTTGCGGATGCGCGACTTGCGATTCGACGTCGACGTCGCGCGAACCGCCGCCCTTCGTCGCCGAGGCGACGCGCCGTTTTCGAGCGAGCGCCGAACTCGACGCCGATCTCGTTTACTCGCCGAACGCCGACGAACCGGTTTTGATTGTCGGCGTCTCGTTTCGCGCGGCGGAGCGCTAACGTCTGTCGCGCGGCGGTTCGGTTCGAATCGCCGACCCAACTCAATTCAATCAACGACTTAAATCAACGGAAAGGACGCCCTAATGGTCGCGATCTCTCAAACGTTTAACCAACGCGATAACAACAATAACGACAAGAATAACGACAAAACCGACGCCGCCGCGAACGTCGCGCCGCTCGACGTCGGCGAAAAGTCGCATTGGGCGCAATTCGCCGCGCCCGGGCCGCTTGCGACGCCGTCTAACGTCGACGCGGAAACGCTCGTCGACGCGGCCCGCGCCGGAGTCGACGAAACGCCGGACGAGGAAAGCGACGTCGAGTCGCCGAAACGCCCGGAGGAAACGAGCGAAACGCCGAAACAACCGGGCTTAACGAAGACGGTAACGCGTTACGACGACGGCGAGTTCGTTTGCTGGTTGCCGAACGACGTCGACGCGGGCGCCGAGCTTGCGCGGTTCGTCGAGGCGGCGTCGAAGACCGCCGTTCGCGTCGCGTTCGCCGAAGCGAAGGCGAGCCTGTTGACGCAAGTTTTGACGCTTCCGACGCCGCGTCGCGTCGCCGATATTCGCCGATATTATCATCAATCCGTTCAAGGACTTGCGCTTAGCGTTCTCGCCGCGCTCGGAACCGACGACGAAAAGTTCGCCGTCGACAATTACTTGGCGAACGTGATCAGCGGCGGCGCGTCGCAAAAAGACGACGAAACGTCGAACGACGCGGCGTCGTCGAACGAAGACTTCGGCGACCAACGGAAACCAGACTTGCGCGACGTTGTGAAACCGGATACGGCGACGGTCGACCCGGAGGCGTTTTTGAAGCTCGGCAAGTTTTACGGTCGCGTTTCGCTCCCGTTTATTTGCCGCGACGCCGCGACGTTCGATCAAATATTGGCGGCGACGAACGCGGTTTTTCCGCCGAACGAACTCCTTCGCCCTTGGAACGTCGCCGATAAAACGTCGGCGTTTTGCGACGCGCTCCAAAACGACGGAATGACGCAAGCCGTCGCGCTTCCCATTGCGAAAGAAGCGGTTGCAATCGCGACCGAGGCCGCGTCGGCGCTCTATTGGGACGGCGCCGGGCCGGAGCCGAAACAACGCTGGAAGGCCGCTTGCGTCAAACCGGCGTTCAACGTCGAAATTGGCGACGCGTTGAAACCTGCGAACGTTGGCGCCGCTGAAGCGGAGGCGAGCGAATGAAGGCGCGACGGTTCTTAATTTGCGTCGTCGCGGCGCTTGCGTTTGTCGCGGCGACTCGACCGGCGGAGGCGCAATTCTTCCGGCGACTTTGGCGACCGCGTTCGTTCGCTCCGCAATATTGGGCGCCGCCGTCCGCGCCGATCGCGCCGCCGCGACCGTTCGACGCCGAAGCGGAGGCCCGCGCCGTCGAGGCGGAAATCAACGCCGTTCGCAAACGCAACGGCTTGCGACCGCTCGTTTTCGACGCGGAACTTGCCGCCGGGTCGCGGAGTTGGTCGGCGGTAATGGCGCGGTTGGGCGAATGTAGACACGCGCCCGCCGCAACCTCCGAAATTTGCGCCGCCGGGCAACGAACGCCGGGCGAAACGATCGTCGACTGGTTCAATTCCGGCGGTCATCGCGCTGAGATGTTGAACCCGTATTACGCCCGCGTCGGCGCCGGAGTCGCGGTCGACCGTTGGGGCCAACGTTATTGGACGGCGCGCTTTCGCTAACCGACGTCGCCGCGTCGCAACGTTTGAATTTTCAAAAGTAACGGGA
>JAFSFF010000091.1 GCA_017435375.1 Thermoguttaceae bacterium | reverse complement strand
TCGCGGCGCGCGACGCCGACGGCGAAATCGACGAGTTCGCGGCGCTCGACGGGTATGAAAAACAAAAAATCGAAAACGACGGGACTTTTTCGAGCGATTTCGATTTTTGGAACAGTTGGGAAGGGCCCGAGAAGGAGCGCGCGTTCGCCAAGGTCGAGGAAAAACGGGGGAAAAAGGCGGCGGCGAAAACTAAGTCGACGGGGAAAACGGCGAAGAAAGGGAAAGACGGGAAAGACGAAGCGTTTGGAACGGTCGACGCGGACGGCGGCGAGTCGAGCGATTTTAACGGCGGCGGAAGCGGAACCGGCGACCGCTTGAAAAACGTTTGGTCGGTTTATAAGGAGTTGTCGGAAGGCGAGTTGCGCGGGTATCGGCTCGGCGTCGTTCACGGTCGGCTCTCGGCGGCGGAGAAAGAAGCGATAATGCTCGATTTCCGTTGCGGAAATATTCAGGTCTTGATCGCGACGTCGGTCGTCGAGGTCGGAATCGACGTTCCGAACGCGACGCTGATGACGATCGAAAACGCCGAGCGGTTCGGGTTGGCGCAGTTGCATCAGTTGCGCGGGCGAATCGGACGGGGGAAATTTCCCGGTTTTTGCGCCGTCGCGCCGACCGCCGGGCCCGATTGCGATCTCGAAAGCGACGAAGAAGAGAAAATAGGCGGCAAAGATAAAACGGGAAAAGACGGAGGAAGAAGAAGAAACGGCAAGAAGGGGAAGTCGGGGGAAGAAGAGGGCGCAAAAGAGTCGAAAGCGGAGGCGAAGCGGCGAGCGGAGGCGCGCGAGCGGCTCGAGTTCTTCGCGCAAACGCTCGACGGGTTCGAGCTGGCCGAAAAAGACTTCAAACTGCGGGGGCCGGGCGAACTTTTTGGGGCGCGGCAACACGGCGCGGCGGCGTTTCGCGTCGCCGATTTGAATCGCGACCGAGAAATTTTGGAGGAAGCCTGCGCCGACGCGAAAGAGTTGACGCGACTCGATCCGGGGCTCGCCGACCCGAAACACGCGGCGCTTCGGAAGCAAGTCTTGGCGAAATACGGACGCGTTCTCGATTTGGGCGACGTCGGTTGACTCGAAACAAGCGGCGGAGAAACGTCGACGCGGCGAAAAATTTTCCCGACTTCGTCGCTCCCGTCGGCGGCGAGTTAAGATGGAGCGTCGACGTCGTCGCGTTTGTCATTAATATTAAAGGCGCCGCGACGTTTGACGAGAAAAACGAAAACAAAACGTCAAAAATTGAACAAATCTTTTGAAAGACCTTTTAAAGATTTTAAGGAAAATTTTAAGAAAAAATGAAAAAATTAGCAAAAAAACGGCGCGATAGGGCTTATTTCGCCAAAAATCGCTTTAACCGCGCTTGACGCGAATTAAAAAAGCGCTATGATGTTGTTGTCGAGAGGATTTAAGCCCGATCGACTCGTTTCTTTAAGAGACGGTCTCGAATCTTGCGAAACCGTTCTTTTTCATCGCAAGAATGACGTTCTTTTTCTTATCTTTGAAAACCGCGTCGTTCTTCCCCGTTTTTGCGTTCCGCGTCGATAAGAAAATCGGTGGTTTTGTGAACGTAAATCGATATAATTTAAAAAAGAAACAACAATAACATTTTGTCGCGGTAATTGAAGCGAACGTTAACGCGTTAACGTTGTCGTTTAAACGCGTTGAAAACGAAAGTTAAACCAAAAAAGTCGGTTTGCGCCGGTTGATTTTCGGGCAAACGCTAAATTTTTAGGAACGCCGAACGGTCTGTTGAGCGAAATGGATAATAGAGATTACGAAACGAATTCAAATTCGCGTCCGCGAAATAATTACGGCAACCAAAACGGAGATCGCGGATACAGGCACAATAATTACGGCAATAATTACGGTCGTAATTACGGCGGTTACGGAAACAATTACGGCCAAGGCGGTTATAATAATCAAGGCGGTTACAACAACGGCTATAACAACGGTTACAATAACAACGGTCGTTACGTTAATCGTCGCAACCCGAAAAACAGCCCGTTGGCTCCGAAAAAGCCGAAGTCGACCGCCGCGACGCACGAAGGCGTCGACCCGATGGATCCGGATTCGTTTTATCCGTTGGCCGGCGTCCTCGAACTGCACCCGAACGGGTACGGTTTCTTGCGCGACCCGAAAGAAAGTTACGTTCGCCAACTTTGCGACCCGTTCGTTCCGGGGAGCGTCATCGAAAAACTCGGTTTGCGCGAAGGCGTTCGAATTAACGGTTTAGTGCAACCGGCTCGCGGCAATCAAGGCCCGCGCGTTCGCGAAATTTACGACGTCGACGGAATGAACCCGGACGATTATATCAACGTTCGCCCGTTCGACGAGTTGACGCCGATCAACCCGGAACATTGGTTGCGTCTCGAAACCGGCCCGGAACCGCTCTCGACGCGGGTGATGGACATTTTAACGCCGCTCGGGAAGGGGCAGCGCGCGCTGATCGTCGCTCCGCCGCGTTCCGGAAAAACGATGTTGTTGCAACAAATCAGTCAAGCGGTCGTTACGAACTACCCGGACGTTCACGTCGTCGTTCTTTTGATCGACGAACGCCCGGAAGAAGTAACGGACTTCAAACGCGCCGTCGACGCCGAAGTCATCTCGAGCAGCCTCGACTGCGAAATCGAAAGCCACGTCCGTTTGGCGCAGTTCGTCATTCAACGTTGCAAACGCTTGGCGGAAATGGGGAAAGACGTTTTCCTCTTGCTTGACTCGATCACCCGTTTGGCCCGCGCGTTCAACAAATGGGTCGGCAACACCGGGCGCACGATGAGCGGCGGCGTCGACATTAAGGCGATGGACATTCCGAAGAAAATCTTTTCGTCGGCTCGTTTGAACGAGGAAGGCGGTTCGCTGACGATCGTCGGCACCGCGCTCGTCGACACCGGAAGCCGAATGGACGAGCTTATTTTCCAAGAGTTTAAGGGCACCGGGAATATGGAGCTGGTTCTCGACCGCCGCTTGGCCGACCGTCGCATTTGGCCGGCGATCGACATTACCCAATCGGGGACGCGTCGCGAAGAAAAGTTGCTTCCGCCGGACGTTTTGCGAGCGTCGAATATGCTGCGTCGCGCGCTGACGCCGATGAACCCGATCGAGGCGATGGAGCAGTTGTCGTCGAATTTGGCGCGCTGCGACTCGAACGCCGAATTCTTTATGAAGTTTTTGCGGAACTGAAATTAACGAGCGAACCGTTTCGGAGTGAACGTCGAAACGGTTCGCGGCGTTTCTTGGAGAAGCGAGCGAAAACGCGACGCGGCGCCGATTGGTCGTCGACGTCGCGTTAAATGATTATCGAGCGTTTTGGTTAATTTCGAACGGTCGGCGTTTAACGGAACCGCGTCGGAAACGGCGTCGGGAATTCGAGCGCTTGTTCGAAAACGGAACGCGAAATCAAAATTTTTAACGGCGGACGGCGAGTCAGCGCGATCGCGACCGCGTCGGACGGACGAGCGTCGAGCAAAACGATCTTGCCGTTTTGATTAATGCGAATTTTAGCGTAAAAAACGCGCCCTTCGAGGCGATCGACGACGACGTCGACGAACGCGCCGCCGAGCGCTTCGACCGCTTGAACGACGAGTTCGTGCGTCAACGGTCGCGGGCTTGGAACGCGGCGGCAAGCGCGATCGATCGTCGTCGCTTCGAAAAGACCGACCGTCAGCGGAAATTCGCGGCGACCGTTAACTTCGCGGAAAAAAACGGTTTGCGTCGCCGAATATTCGCAAACGGCGACGCGAGACGGCGCGATTTCCAACGTTTGCGTTAAGGAATCGCGGCGACGGGGATCGTTAAAACGGGACATCGGAACGCCTTTTTGATTATTGGGTTTACGTTGCGGAAATCGGGCGCGTCGACGCAAACGAACGAAACGACGAAATAAGCCGCCGCGCTCGACGTTTGAGGCGGCGCCCGTTAATATTTAAGACGAATTAGAGAACCGAGCGAACGTCGGCGCGTTTTTTCAGCGTCGCGGCGCTCTCGCGAGAGAAAAAACGGAGATTTTACCGATGGGACAAACGACGAAGAAAGCGGTGATTTTGGCGGCGGGCAAAGGGACGCGAATGAAGTCCGACTTGCCGAAAGTGTTGTTCCCGGTGTGCGGCAAACCGATCGTCGAGCGCGTCTTAGAAGCGTTGGAAGCGGCGGGCGTCGAAGAGTTTATCGTCGTCGTCGGGTATCGCGGCGACTTGGTGCGCGAAACGATCAAACCGCGTCCGGGTCTCCGTTTCGCCGAGCAAAAAGAACTCCTCGGCACCGGACACGCGGTCATGTCGTGCCGCGAGGAACTCGAAGGGTTCGACGGCCCGGTCTTCGTAATCGCCGGCGACAGCCCGATGTTGCAAGGCGACACGGTCGCGCGCCTCTTCGACGAATACGAGAAGAGCGGCGGCGCTTCCTGCGTCATCGGGACGGTGATTAAGGAAAATCCGTTCGGTATGGGGCGCATTTTGCGCGACGAAAAGGGCGACTTCGTCGGCGTCGTCGAAGAAAAAGACGCGACGGACGAACAGCGCAAGATCACCGAAATCAATATGAGTTATTATCTTTTCAACGCGCCGGACTTGCTCGCGTCGTTGGGCGAACTCCGCGCCGACAACGCGCAGAAGGAGTATTACATCACCGACGTGCCGCGCGTTTTGCTCGAAAAAGGGAAGCGCATCCTCGCGCTGCCGATTTTGAAAGACGTCGAACGCCTCGGCGTCAATACGCTCGACGACTTGAAAATCGTCGAAGACGCGATCCAAGCGGAAGGTTGAACCGACGTTTGACGCGAAAATAACGCAAACGACGGCGAACGAAAACGACGCGGCTCGGCAACGGGCGGCGTCGTTTCGCGTTTCTTGCGGCGAATTGAACGAAATGTCGGAAATTTCGGAATTTTCGTTAACGTAACGGGGGCGCGTCGACCGAAAATAACGAAAAGCGAAAAACGTCGGCTTCCGACGGCGCGTCGGCGGGGATTCCGTCGGCGGTCGGAGGAAAAAACGACGTTTTTCTTCAAAAACGTCAAAATCGTTGCAGAAGCCGACGAAGAAACGCCGATAAACCTTCCGGAAGATATTCCGGAGGCGCGGACGTCGAGGAGCGGTTCGCGCCGTTAAAACGGGTAATATCGAGTTTATTTTTTGACGAAACAACAGCGCTTTGAGCGGTCGCGAGCGCGTCTCGACCGAGACGGGGAGCGGACGTTCCCGACGACGAGCCCAACGTGAGGCGCGCGGCGGCTTCGGCGGCGACGAGCGGTAAAAGTTTCATATCAAGGAGGAGACGCGCGATGCGTAAAATGTTACTGACGCTGGTCTGCGGAGCGATGTTGATTAGCTCCGTCGGTTGCGTGTTGCCCGGTTATTCCGGCGACCCGGCCAAACGCACTCAACAACTTTACAACACTTCGGAAGACCTCCGTCAAGCCGAAGACACCTGGGAACGCGTTTGGATGATGGACCAACCGAGCCACATGACGCCCTACCGCACGCACGGCGGGATTACCTGATAACGAAGCGTCGCGTCGCGCCGTTTGATAACGAGAACGGCGGCGACGGGGCGAACGCCGCGACCGGCGGGCGATTTCGTCGGTCAAGCGCGTCTTGGAAAACGTCCGTTCTTCGCAACGGGCGTTTTTGCATTTCTTGACGGCGAAAAGCGGGAAAGAGAACGGAAACGAACGGGCGGCGTT
>JAFSFF010000090.1 GCA_017435375.1 Thermoguttaceae bacterium | reverse complement strand
CCGGCGTTCCGCGCGGACGACGCGTCCGGAGAAAACGCAAAAGAAAGGGGAAGGTCCGGTGAAACTGGCCGTCATTAGCGATATACACAGCAACCTTGAAGCCTTCAAAACGGTCTTGGCCGACGTCGAGGCGCGCGGCGTCGATAAAATCGTCTGTTTGGGCGACCTGGTCGGTTACGGCCCGAATCCGCTCGAATGCGTCGACCTGATGATGGATTTGCGCAAAAAGGGCAAAGTCGAGGTTTGCCTCTTGGGGAACCACGACCAAGCGACGCTCTTCGATCCGGAGGGATTCAACCAAATCGCCGAAGCGGCCGTTTTTTGGACGCGCGAACAGCTCGAGCGTTCGACCTCGTCGCGAGCGATGGATCGTTGGGACTTCCTCGGCGAAATCCCGCGCGTTTACAAAAAGGGAAAATTCCTCTTCGTTCACGGGTCGCCGCGCAATCCGCTCAACGAATACATTTTTAGCGACGACGTCGCCGATTCCGATAAAATGTCGAAGCTCTTCGCGCTGACGCCGCAATACTGTTTTCAGGGACACACGCACGTTCCGGGCGTTTTCGTCGAAGAAGCGAACGGAAAATACGCGTATTTTTCGGCGGCGGAACTGGACGGCGGCGTTTTCCCGTTGGACGAGCGCAAACTGTTGGTCAACGTCGGTTCGGTCGGGCAGCCGCGCGACCATAACCCGTTCTCCTGTTACGTTATCGTTCATTACGACGAAAACGGCGCCGATAATAAAATCGAGTACCGTCGCCTGCAGTACGACGTCGAAGCGACGCAAAAGAAAATCGACAAAATTCCCGAACTCGACAAATTTTTAGCGCAACGGATCAAGGAAGGGCGCTAAAATAAAGATAGTTAGCTAAGTCGCGACGCGTTGACGGCGTCGCGCTCCCGTTTGAAAAAAAACGGCGCCTCCGACGCGACGTCGGTCGAGGCGCCGATCGACGTTTAACAAACCCCTATTAATTAATAATGACAACACCGAAACTTCGTCCTCTTCAACCGCCTCCGGTTCCGAAATCTCTCCGCAAGGGCCTCGAACGCCAAGAACCGCCGAAATCGAACTTCTTCTTTACCTTAATGATGATCTTTTTGATCGTCTGGACGTTCCAAGTCTTCACCGCGAAGCCGCCGCAAGAGCCGATGCAAGTCGACCGCTCCGCGCCGACGACCGGGCCCGCGCCGACGTTGACCGACGAAGCGAAAAGCGCGCTTCCGACCGAGTTCGTCGCCGCCGCCGAAAAAGCGAAGCGCGAGGGCGTCGCGCCGGAATTTTACACGCTCGGCTCGTTGGATCCGAAGAGCCCGTATCGTATGTTGGCGACCTTTTCGAATCGCGGCGCCGCGTTGGCGCGCGTCGAGTTGAACGAGGAGCAATACGTCGACAACGCCGACGCGACCGGTTATTTGGGGCAGATCGTCGCCGACGAAACGCTCGTCGACTTGGAAGCGCGTTTGGGGTTGCCGGGCGTCGCGGCGCAAGTCGTCGGGCTCGGAACGCCCGCGGCGAACGCCGGTCTGAAGGTTGGCGACCGAATCGTCGGCGTCGTTCGCGACGGCGCGGAGCCGATCGCGGTCGATTCGTTCGAAGCGTTGCGCGACGCGTTGCTGGCGACGAAACCGGGCGACAAGATCGCGTTGGAAATTTATCGCGGCGAAGAACTGAGCAAAAACGAGGCGTATCTTGCGTTGAAAGCGAAAGCCGCGGCGGCGTTGCGTTCGTTGACGACGGTTCCGTTCTTCGCCGAAAGCGCGTCCCCCGAATCGGCGGAGACCGCCGCGTCGGAAGAGGCGAAGACGGAAAACGCCGCCGACGCCGAAGTCGCGTCGACGGAAACGGGCGAAGCGACCGAGAAAACGGACGGCGCGCCGACGTTCGCCGTCGACGGCTTGACGAAGGAAACGCTTGAAGTCGCGTTGCAAAAGGCGCCTCTTTCTGCGCTCCGTCCGAGCGGTTTGGTGAACGATTACGCGGATTACGTCAACCTTGCGGGGTTGCAAGGCGCGGTTCGCGACGACCGCGGCGCGTTGGAATTGCTGACGCTCGACGAGGCGAAGCGCAAGGCGAACGACGATCCGGCGTCCTTTTTGACGACGTTGGCGACGGTCGACGGCGAACGCTTGGCCGACTGGGCGCCGAATCTTGAACCGTCGAACGTTTCCGCGCCGCGACCGACCGCGCTCGCGAACGAGTTGCCCGGCGTCGAAATGCGCGACGGGTATTGGGAGTTTGTTCCGGAAGAATCGGGCGAAAACGCGGTCGTTTTACGACAAAATTTGCTTGAACGCCGCTTGCAAATCGTCAAAAAATACGCGCTGGAGCCGGAGGAAGGCGTTTCCGCCGACAAGCGCAAGTCGACCGACGGTCGCGGTTATCACTTGACTCTTTCGGTCGAGATTCGCAACGTCGACGCGAAAGCGCGCAGCGTTTCGTATTTGCTCGACGGCCCGACCGGTTTGGCGTTGGAAGGCGCGTGGTTCTCGGCCGGTCGCAAAACCGGGCCCGGCTGGGGCGCGTACGGCTTGCGCGACTTGGTCGTTTCGGAGAACGACGGCAAAGATTTCGACGTGATCAAATGTTGGGACGTCGCCGAAGACAAAGCGCGTCGCGGCGACGAAACCGACCTCGACTTCCTCGGCGTCGACGGCCAATATTTCCAATGTTCGGCGATTCCGAGCGGCGACGCGGCGGCGAACCGTTTCGCTTACGCGCCGATTCGCGTCGGGACGCGAACGAAGGAGCGTCCGAATTTCGCCGACGTTTCGTTCCGTTTGCGAAGTTCCGAATTGCAACTTGCGCCGCGCGGAACCGTCGGAGACTCGGTCGCGCATACGTTTGAGATTTTCGCCGGGCCGAAGCGTCCGGACGTGTTGGCGACTTACGACTTGAGCGAAACGCTCGTTTACGGGTGGTTCTGGTTCGTGTCGATTCCGCTCCTTTGGATTTTGCACTTTTTTCACGACTATCTCGTCTTTAATTACGGGATCGCGATCGTGATGCTGACGATTTTGGTGCGTTTGTGCCTCTTCCCGTTGAGCCGCAAACAGGTCGCCAGTTCGTTGAAGATGCAAAAGTTGCAGCCGGAATTGACGGCGATGCGCGAAAAATACAAGGACAAGCCGCAAGAAATGATGATGGCGCAACAAGCCCTCTTCAAGCGACACGGCGTGAATCCGTTGAGCGGCTGCCTTCCGATTTTCATCCAAATGCCGATTTTTATCGGGCTGTACAAGGCGCTTTCGCTCGACGTGAACCTGTACGGCGCTCCGCTTTTCTCGCGCGGCGTTCGTTGGTGTTCGAACCTCGCGGCGCCGGATATGGCGTTCGACTGGAGCGGTTTTTGGAACTCGATCGGTTGGGGCGGTTTTAATATGCCGGGCCAAGGGTTCGGGGCGATGTTCTGCCTGGGGCCGTACCTGAACGTTTTGCCGGTTATTACGATCGCGCTCTTCCTGATTCAACAGAAGGTTCTGATGCCGCCGGTGATCGGCGACGACGAGCAAGCGCAACAGCAGCGCATGATGCGTCGAATGATGAACTTTATGATGATCTTTATGGGCTTTATGTTCTTCAAGGTGCCGAGCGGGCTTTGCATTTACTTCATCGTCTCGAGCCTTTGGGGCTTGCTGGAACGCAAGATGTTGCCGAAGGCCGACTTGGAACTGAATCCGGAAAACGCGCCGGTCGTCGAGGCGGCGACCGGAACGGCGGCGGTCGCCGGCGTCGAGTCGAAGCGCGAGCTTCGCAAAGCGCGCGCCGCGACGGGCCGGACTTACGAGAAGTACGCCGTTCGCCGCGACGCCAAGGGGCGCCGAATTTCGACGAAACCGACCGAGGCGCCGAAGAGCAAGTTCCGCGCTTGGTGGGACGAAATCGTCGAAAAGGCGCAAGAACAGCAGCGCCTCGCGAAGTCGGAGGAAGAAGACCGTTCGGTCTTTTCCGGGAAAAAGCGTCGTCGCGGTTAAGTCGGCGACGAGCGGCGGAGCGACCGCCGTCGAGGGAGCGCGTCGTTAAGTTCGGCGCGTTCTTAGGAACGTTGGAAACGCGGCGCGTCGTCGGACGGGTCGCGTTTCGGCGTTTAAAGCGAGAGAATAGCGAAAATAGAAAGACGGCGCAAAAAGCGCGAAGCGCGGAGGACGCGTAAAATGGAAGAAACGGCGAAGATTAACGAGGCGCGGCGCGAGGCGGCGCCGATTCATATCGTGTTGTATCAACCGGAGATCGCGGCGAACGTCGGCGCGGTCGGGCGCACTTGCGTCGGCGTCGGCGCGAAACTTTGGCTCGTGCGGCCGTTGGGCTTCCAGATCGACGACCGCAAACTCAAGCGCGCCGGGCTCGATTACTGGCCGGAACTCGATTGGGAGGCGGTCGACGATTGGAGCGCGCTCTTGCGTCGGATGGCGGAGACGAAAAACGCCGACGTTTCGGAGGCCGATTTTTACTATTTTACCAAAAAAGCGACCCGCGATTACGACGCGGTCGAGTATCGGCGCGGCGACGTTTTTGTTTTTGGGCCGGAGTCGCGCGGTTTGCCGGACTCTTTTTGGGAGACGAAGCCGGAGCGCGGTTTGCGTATTCCGATTCGTCCGCAAATTCGGAGCTTGAACTTGTCGGTCAGCGTCGCGGTCGCGTCCTTTGAAGCGCGTCGGCAGTTGCGTTTTTGACGGCTTTGAGGGCGCCAAACGGAAACGCTCGAAATCGGCGTTCGACGTCGCGTCGGACGCCGATTTTTTCGCCGTTTTTTCGTTTTGTTGTTGATTGGGGCGGTTTGCGGGGGCAAGCCGCTTGAGTTTGAACGCGCGTCGACGAAATAGGTCGACGTTAAAACAAACGGGTTGGAAGAGCGAGGAAGAACGGCGCGCCGCAAGGAACGCGTCGGCGCGAAAAAGACTGTTTTTCGGTCGAGGTTTTCCGAGCGAACGGAAAACTTTTCGGAAGAGAAAAAAGTCAAGAAATAAAAAAAGCTCCGTAAAACGGAGCTAATGGAGGATAACGGGTTCGAACCGATGACCTTTTGGCTGCCAGCCAAACGCTCTCCCAACTGAGCTAATCCCCCGGGAACGTCGTCTTAGCGACAAATGTTCGACGTTTTTCAACGCCGTTTTCTCAAACGAAAAGCGCAAGAAAAAACAACGCGCTTTTCATTCAAAAACCGCCCTTGAAGGCGAGTGGAGGATAACGGGTTCGAACCGATGACCTTTTGGCTGCCAGCCAAACGCTCTCCCAACTGAGCTAATCCCCCGGGAACGTCGTCTTAGCGACAAATGTTCGACGTTTTACAACGCCGGTTTAAACAAAAGAACGAGAAAAAACGTCGCGTCTTTCGTTAAAAAACGCCTTAACGGCGAGTGGAGGATAACGGGTTCGAACCGATGACCTTTTGGCTGCCAGCCAAACGCTCTCCCAACTGAGCTAATCCCCCAAAATTTGACGTTTCGAACGCCGCTCAAACTCGGCGAAAAGGAAGAGCGGGGAAAAACGCGCCCCCTTCGAAACAACAAATTTAATATACCACGGCTTGACGATTCGTCAACGCCCTTTTTAAAATTTTTTCGTTTTTTTAAGAAACTTCAACGTTCGTTGTTCAAAAACGTTTCCAAAAGTTGGTTCAAACGAGCGTTTTCGCGGCGCGTCGCTTCCAAATCGAAAGCGAGGTATTTCGCGTCGATCCGCAAATTTTCAAGCGCAAATTGAATAAAACGAAGCGTTTGTTCGTCGCGTTCGCGGCGCTGTTCCGCTTTCTCGCAAAATTGCGTCAACTTTTCGAGCGTTTGTTGAAACGAAATCTGCGCGTCGCTTGGGAGCAGTTCGGCAAATTGCGCTAAAACGGCGAGGAATTCGGCGCAAGACGATTTCGAAGTTTGCGAAGATTGAGCGGAGGATTGCATATAAACTCTTTCTGGCAATGTGGGAACAACGACGAAACGAGGCCGACGCGCGAACAACCGAAAGCGACGATTAAAAACAACGTTAAAACAACGACGGCAAATCGCGCCGACGTTAAAAAAGCGAGCGACGGCGCGAGCCTAGGGCTCCGGTTGTAACGTTTGCGAAAACGGCGACGTTTAAGCCGACGAATTCAACGCGACGACTTAGACATTATACTCCGAATACGCGAAAACAAAATGAGAATTTTGATAATTTTGGGAATTTTTCCTCAAGTTTTTCAGGGCGACGTTATCGAGACTCGTTTGTCGTAAATAGAAACGTTATAATCGTTTTAATCGGACTCTATAAGTGGAGGAATGCGCGTTTTGCTAAGATTGAAAAGGATAAACGGTAAAAGCGGGATAGGAAATAACGCAAGAATAAAAAAGGCGGCGAACTTAGGGGGAATAGAAAGGAAAAGACGACGCGACGAAAGAAATTTTTAGAAAAACGACTTGCCGCCGCGTCGAGAATTCGTTATCATCGCGACGATATTGCCGTTTTAATGGATTTTAACGGTTGGGCGATCGGCGCCGCCGACGCGAACGCAGGCGCTTTGAGTTTTTAGGATGAACGAATGAAAGACGTCGACCTCAAAAAATTAGGAACGCTTCGACTCTGCGGAGGCGGCGCGTTGGTCGCGTTGGCGACTTGGGGAGTTTGGGCGTTTTGCGGCGGCGGTTTTTCCGCGCCGAGCGGTTGGGAGTCCGCGTTCGACGGCTGGCGATACGGTCGCGAAGATCAAAAGGCGGCGAGCGCGGCGTTGGCGGCGGCCGGGCTCGACGAATGGTCTTGGGACGACGGACGGCTTCTCGTTCCGAAAAATAAAAAGAACGAATATCAAACGACGCTCGCGGAAGCCGGCGCTTACCCGAAGGCCCCGAGCGAGTCGCGGCGCGACGCGATTCGAGAAATGGGCGCGTTCGAGTCGGACGCGAAACTTCGAATGCGCGAACTCGACGCTTGCGCGTTTCAGTTGGAACAAACGCTCGAACGAACCGGCGGAATCGAATACGCGACCGTCGGCGTTCGAGCGCGGCGCGAACAGGCGGGGTTGACGGCGAAAACGGTCGTTACCGCGTCGATCGGCGTCGCTTGTCGCGAAGGTCGCGAACTCGACGCGAATTTGCTGTCGGCGATTACCGTCGCGGCGAAGCATCAACTCGGCGTCGACGCGAACGAAAATATTTCCATTCTCGATTTGAAGGCCGGAAAATCTTATTTCGGCTCGGAAAAGCAAGTCGGCAACGGAAGCGAATTGGCGTTGGCGTCGGAGAAAGATCGCGTTGAAACTTATTGGCGCGACAAATTCTTGAAAACGTTTGATTATATGGAGGGGATTCGCGTTTCGGTCGCCGCGGAGTTGGTCGTCGCCGAGCCGAACGACCTCGTTCGAACGACGGAAATCGGGGACGTCGGGGGCGAGTTAGACGATTTAAGCGCGAAAAACGGCGACGAAGCGAAATCGGAAAAAATCGCGAAAAACAAGCGCGCGACGTCGGCGGCGGAACGACTTGCGCAAGTTGAAATAGGAAAAACGGGGGAAATAGGAAAACCGCGACCGCTCGCGACTTGGAACGACGACCTCCCGAAGAGCGCGCGAAACGGCGGCGCTTTCGCGCGCTTGGGGAATCCGGTCGCGACCCGAAATCCGGTTCCGGTCGAAGCGCAAAATTTGGCGAACGTCGAACGACGGGCGGACGGGAACGGCGTTTTGTCGGTCGGAGCGACCGAGCGGCGCGACGCGCCGAAACGCGGCGTCGTATCGGCGGGATATCGTCAAGAAACGGAAAATAAAGAAGACGGGCAAGTTGAACGGGTCGCGCAAGGGGCGAAAGAAGAATCGATCAAAGAAAACGAGCGAGGCGCGCGTTCCGAAACGGTCGCGCAAGACGGGAAGATAAAAGAAACGAACGAAAATAAAGACGGCGTCGTCGAAGGGGTAAAAAAAGACGAGGAACGCGTTCGGTTTCGAGTGCGAGCGCTCGCCGTTCGTATTGGGACGCCGCGCGGATACGTTCGGCGCGTCGCGCAAAATTTGAAAGCGGAAAACGCCGCCGAAACCTTTGCGACCGACGAAACGGCGGGGAGTTGGAACGATTTTTATCGAACGACGGAACAAAAAATTCTCGCGGAAACGAAAAAAGTCGCGCTCTTGCTGCTGCGTCCGCTCGCCGAACGGAACGGTTGGACGGAAAACGAGTTAACGCGTTCGGTCGCCGTCGACGTTTTCGCCGATCCCAACGATTGGGCCGAACGGTCGGTCGTCGACGAGCGCGCCGCGGAAGAGCGTCCGAACGCGCCGTTCGAAGTGGTCGCGAACTTTGGACGAATCGCCGACACTTCGGAGCGGGTCGCGGAGGAAACGACGGTCGACGAGCCGACGTCGGAGGAATAAAAAGCGACGGCCGAAGCGACGGAAGAAAAAACGGCGGCCGAATTTTGGACGGTTTGGAAAGAGCGCGCGCTCCAACTCGACCCGAAAACGAAGACGGGCGTCGCCGTCGGCGGCGGAATTTTGGCGGCGTTAACCTTGGCGGCGGGCGCGACGGCGGCGCGTCGACGGAAAAAATCGGGAGTCGACTCTAAAGAAAAAACGAACGACGAAACGTCGAAGCGAACGTCCGAGCGGAATCAAAGTAAAAAAGGGAAGCGGCGAGAAGAAAAAAATACGTCGAATAAAGAAGATGGGAAAGACGCGCCGATTGCGGAGACGAACGACGCGTTCGACGACGGAGAAACGACGCTCGGTCGGCGAGAGCGGGAAGAACGAACGTTCGAACGGAATTTAAGGATTGCGCGAACGGGAGGAAAAGCGGCGTTTGCGCAAGAAAATGAATTTGAAAAATGGGACGAGGATGCGCGAAACGAAGCGGAAACGCGGCAAACGGCGCAGGAAAGCGGAACCCGAAACGCTCGAATTTCTCAAATTCCGCAAATTGCTCAAAATCGGCAATTTCGACGTTTTCCTTCGCCGGCGCAAAGTAAGGTCGACGCGAACGGTTGGAACGCGCGTTCAACGTCGGAAAAAGCGGAAGATTTTGAAAGTTTCGACGAATTTGACGATTGGGACGAGTTGGACGACGATTTGCTTGAAATCCGCTCGTTAATCGAGCGGGAACGAGCGCGCGTCGGGGAAACGTCGACGGAAACGGTTAAGACGAACGGCGGCGACGCGACGCGGCGACGGGAAGCGCTCGATTTGGTCGCGCGAAATCCGGAACGGGCGGCGGCGTCGTTGCGGCGTTGGTTGCGTCCGGGCGCTTGACGCGAAGCCGCGTCGGTTGAAGAGGCGGGGCCGTTTGGGCGGTTTGTTAAAATTAGAAAGAACGGGCGGCGTTTGACGGAGCGCGTCGACGGAGAAAGGACGAAACGATGAAGCGCGAACGGAGCGGAAAAGCGACGAGCGACGCCGATAAAGACGGGATTCGCAAAGCGGCGCTCTTTTTGTCGATTCTCGACCCGGCGTCGGCGGACGCGCTCTTGACGCGTTTCGAACCGGACGTCGCGCGAGCGATCGAGGAAGAGGCGAGGCGAGTCGGAAGCGTCGCGCCGGAGGACGTCGACGCGATCGTCGCCGAGTTTTTGGCGCTGAGCGAACCGGAGGAAACGACGCATAAGCCGGAAAAACCGGAGAAAACGGAAGAATCGGCAAAAACGGAGGCGGCGAGCGGACGACGCGAGGCGCCGCGAACGGAAGAACAAAACGCGTTTTTCGACGAGCGAACGAACGACGACGGCGGCGAGTTTCAACCGCTCGACGCGATCGAGCCGGAACGGTTGGCGCGAATCTTAAGCGGCGCGTCGAGAACGACGATCGCCGTCGCGTTGGCGCGACTTTCGGAACGGCGGCGCTCGGCGGTCGTCGCGCTTTTGCCGACGGAGAAGGCGGACGGCGCGCGACGGGCGCTCGCGGCGCTCGTTCGAACGACGGACGCGGCGCGGCGCTTGGAAGACGCGATTTTTAACGGAGCGTTGGACGATGAATAATTTCGCGGATTTTTCGAACGAACGCGTTTTCGGCGACGGTCGCGAACGCGCTTTCGGCGGCGATTTCGAACTCGGCGGCGGAAACGGACGTCCGAACGCGGCGCCTGCGAGCGTCGAACCGTTCGCGTTCGTCGAGTTGGAGCGGAAAACGTCCGATTTTCTCGACAAAGTACGGGCGGAAGCGCGCCGAATCGCCGACGAAACGCGACTCGAACTCGACGCGTTGCGAGCCGAAGTCGAAAGGACGGCGAACGTCGAACGAGCCGAACTCGAACGCCGAGCGACCGAAATCGCCGAAGAGCGCCGCCGACTCGAAGCGGAGACCGCGGCGTTGGACGAACGACGGCAAACGCTCGAACGGGGAGCGTTCGAAGAGGCGCGGAAAGCCGGGTTCGAGGCCGGATTCGCCGCCGGAAAGGAAGAAGGCGCGGCGCGAGCGGCCGACGAAATCGCCGTCGAAATCGAACGAGGCGTCGAGGAAAAAACGAAGGCGCTCGGCGAAACGGCGCTCGAACCGTTGCGGCGTTTGACCGGCGAAATGGCGGGCGTTCGGTGTTCGCTCCTGAAACATTGGGAGGAAAACGCGATGCAAATCGCCGCCGCGATCGCTTATCAAACGATTATGCGCGACCCGGCGACGAAGCGCGAAGTGCCGCTCGACCTGCTGAGGGAAGCGCTCGAATTGGCGATGAACTGCGCCGCGTTGAAAATCCGAATGAATCCCCGCGACGTCGAAGCGCTAAAAGAGCCGATTCGCGCGATTCTCGAAGAGACCGGAAATCTCGCGACCGCGGAAGTCGTCGCCGATCCCAAAATTACCGCCGGCGGCTGCGTCGTCGAGTCGTCGCTCGGCGTTATCGACGAACGGCTCGAGTCGCGACTCGAACGAATTGTCTCGGAACTCTCCGAGTAAAACGGGGAGAGACGGGAAAACGGACGGTTGGGACGATTGGGAGCGTTGGAGCGGTTTGGGCGGCCGGAGCGTCGCGTCGGTCGGGAATTTCGGCGACGTCGCGTCGAAACGACCGTTTAGGTAAAGCGGGTGAAACGGGGGAGCGGCGCGGAGTCGATGGAAATTAACAATATTATCGAGCAAATTCAAAGCGTCGCGCCGGTTCGGCTCGTCGGGAGCGTCGTTCGCACCGAGGGAACGACGATCGCCGCGGTCGGGTTTCCGGCGCCGATCGGAGCGATCGCGAAGGTCGAGCGCCGCGACGAAGAGGGCGACCTGCTCGCCGAAGTGATCGGTTTTCGGGACGATTTAACGCTTTTGTACTCGTATTCGGAGCTGACCGGCGTTCGGCGCGGCGCGAAAATCGAATTGGCGAAGACGACGCCTTGGCTTCCGGTCGGCGACGAGCTCCTCGGACGGGTCGTCGACGCGTTCGGGCGGACGATCGACGCCGGGCCGACGCCGATTTTAACGTCGCGAGCGCGGTTCGACCGAAAACCTCCGGAGCCGTGTTCGCGACCGCGCATCGAAAAGGCGTTGTCGACCGGCGTTCGGGCGATCGACGCGCTTTTCACTTGCGGACAAGGGCAGCGGCTCGGGATTTTCGCCGGTTCCTGCGTCGGCAAGAGCGTTACTCTCGGGATGATGACGCGGTACACCGACGCGGACGTCGTCGTCGTCGGATTGATCGGAGAGCGCGGGCGGGAGGTCAACGACTTCATCGAACGCGAACTCGGCGAAGAGGGGCGCAAAAAGAGCGTCGTCGTCGTTTCGACGTCGAACGAGCCGCCGCTGATGCGGGTGCGCGCGGCGTTGGCGGCGATTTCTATCGCGGAATATTTTCGAGATCGCGGGAAAAACGTTCTCTTCTTGATGGACTCGCTGACGCGGTTCGCGATGGCGCGCCGGGAAATCGGGCTCGCCGCCGGAGAGCCGCCGACGTCGCGCGGGTACACGCCGAGCGTTTTCGCCGAGCTTCCGCGTCTCGTCGAGCGCGCCGGGCGGAGCGACGTCGGGAGCGTTACCGCGTTCTTTACCGTCTTGGTCGAGGGGGACGACAAACAAGACCCGATCGGCGACGCGGCGCGGGGGCTTCTCGACGGACATATTTGGCTGTCGCGCAAACTGAGTTCGCGGGGGCATTATCCGGCGATCGACCCGTTGGAGAGCGTCAGTCGGTTGGCGCCGACGATCTGCTCGCAGGAACATTGGCGCTTGGCGAACGACGTCCGACGAACGCTCGGGATTTACGCCGACGCGGAAGATTTGATCGCCGTCGGCGCGTACCGCGAAGGCGCGTCGCCGGAGATCGACCGAGCGATTCGCTTGAAGCCGAAAATCGACCGCTTCTTGCAACAGCAAATGTTCGAACGATCGGGGTTCGACGAAACGTTCGCCGGATTGCGGGCGATCTTCGCGGAAGAGTGAAGCGACTCGGGACGGCGGGGGCTCGACGGGAACGACGGGAACGACGTTTGGAAAAGCGGCGATTCCGCGATGTTTTTAAACGCTCTTTGCCGTTAAGGGCAAAGTCAACTTAAAGCGGTCGGTTGGAAATCGGGCGTCGTTCGGTCGCGACCGACGCGTTATTATTCGACTAATCTCGGCGTCGACGTTAATCGTTGGGGACGACGCGTTCCGCGCGGTTTCGTTTCGCGTCGCCGTCAATCGGTTCGTCCGCCGCGACGGCGCGCCCAAAGTTGCGCTCCGTTGATTAGCAGGAGAAGCGCGAACGATACAAGGAGCGCCGCCAACGCGACCGCCGACGCGGTTACGAGACCGTTTTCCGCGTACAATTTTCCCATAATAACGTTCGAAATCAGTTCCGTTTTTCCCGGAATCATTCGTCCGATAAAGAGAACGGAACCGTATTCGCCGAGCGCGCGAGCGAACGCCATCGTGAAACCGGCGATCTGCGCCGGAAGAATCAACGGGAAAATAACCCGCCAAAACGTTTGCCAACGCGTCGCGCCTAAACTCGCCGCCGCTTCTTCAAGTTCGCGCTCGACCTCCTCCAACGCCGGTTGGAGCGTTCGGATAACAAACGGCGTTCCGATAAACGTTAACGCGATCGTAACGCCGATTTCCGTTCCGCAAACCTCGAACGGCAAGTAAGGCCCAATCCAACCGACCGTCGCGTCGCTCGAGTAAATCCGCGCCAACGCCAACCCCGAGACCGCCGTCGGAAGCGCGAACGGAACGTCGACCATCGCGTCCAAAAGTCGCCGTCCCCAAAATTGATAACGAACGAGCGTCCAAGCGACGATCAAACCGAAAAAGGCGTTGATTAACGCCGCGATAAACGACGCGCGGAACGTAACGATAAACGCTTGCTTCACCAGCTTGTTCGATAAAATCGCGCAAAATTCGTCGAACGAAACGCCCGACGTAACGATAAACAAACCTGAAAGGGGAATCAAAACGATCAAGCTCAAATACGCGACGGTAAAACCCATCGTGATGTTGAACCCCGGCAACACGCTTCGCTGAACAAGTCGCATCGTCTTTCCTATTTTTCCTAAAGCGTTCAAAGCGCCGACGCTCGTCGCTTGTTGTGTTCTTAATAAAATGTGGCGCGATCGGGCGAGCGGACGTTACCGACCTTCGCGAAGGTTCTCTTCGATGATTTTATCGAACTCGCCGTCGGAATTGAAGTGCGTTCGTTGCGCTTGGAGCCAACCGCCAAAAACGTCGTCGACGGTGAAGAGGCGCGTTTCCGGGAACTTGTCGCGATATTTTTCCGCGACTTCCGGAAGATAAGGACGGTAGTGAGCGCGCGCGATCATCTCTTGCGCTTTCGGCTCGTACATATATTTTAAGTAAGCCTCCGCCAAATCGCGCGAACCTCGGCGGTCGACGATTTTGTCGACGACGGCGACCGGCGGTTCCGCTTTGACGGTGATTTCGGGAACGATAATTTCGATTTCGCCGTCCGCGTAATTTTTCGCTAAAATCGCTTCGTTTTCCCAAGCGATAAAAGCGTCGCCGACCTTGTTTTTAACGAAATCGTCGGTCGCGCCGCGCGCTCCGGCTTGCATACCGCCGCGAACGTTCGCGAAGACTTTTTTAACGAAAGCGCGGGCCTCCGCTTGCGCCGCTTCGACTCGTTCCGCTTGCGCCGGGTCTTGGAGCGCGTCGAGTCCGCCGACGTCGGCGAGGGCTTTGTCGAGCGCGAACCCCCAAAGCGCGAGGTAGTTCCAACGAGCGCCGCCGGACGTCTTAGGATTCGGCGTAACGACCTCGACGTCCGGACGCGTCAAATCGTCCCAACCGCGGATATTTTTGGGATTTCCCTTGCGAACGACGATAACGATCGTCGACGTATACGGGCAGCTGTTGTTCGGGAGCCGCTTTTGCCAATAATTCGGGTTTTCCGGATTGTCCGAGCCTTTTTCGAAAAGATCGGTCGCGACTTCGTTAATATCGAACGCGAGCGCCAACGTAACGACGTCGGCTTCGTGGCCCATTTGAACCGCGCGAGCTTGGGCGCCGGAACCGCCGTTGCACTTTTCAATTTCGATCGTTTCTCCGGTCGTCGCGAACCAATGTTCGGCGAACGCGGCGTCGTATTCTTTATATAATTCGCGCGTCGGGTCGTAGGAAACGTTCAACATCGAACGCGTTTTTTCGCCGTCCGAACAACCGACGCAGACGACGAGCGCCGCCGCTAAAAAGTGAAGTAGCTTATTCAAACGGTTGGCCCTGCAAAATAAGTGAAACGAAAATTGAAAAACGAGATTCTCGCGCGAAAAATCGGGCGCTCTATTAAGCGTTTTATCGACTATTTTCGTCGAGAAATTGCGGAAAAAAGAAACTTTCCGTCCGTTTTGACTTTAATTTTAAGACGAACCGACTCTATTCGGGCGAAAGTAAGGGGAAAGCGTCCCGAAAAGGGCCGCCCAACGCGTCGCCGAGTCGCGAAACCTTTCGTTGAAACCGCGAGTTTGACGAAAAAAAGGAAAATAAGCGAAACAACGGAATGAAGGAAGTTAAGAAATGCGCGGAACCCCAAAACTAAAAACGGAACGCGTCGGAAAACCGAAGAAGCGCGGAGGCGCTAAAAGAGGCGCGTTTTCGGGATTATATCGAATCGCAACGTTAAAAAACGTGTTTTTTTTCCTTTTTCTTGGGAAAAACGACGGGCGTTCGCCGCGTCGCGCGGTATAATGTCGGTGCGACGTCGCAAGGAGCGCGTCGTCGCGGGCGGTAAGATGGTGAAAACAGATAAAATAGCAAGAACGGGTTCGTTTTGTTCTTTTTTTTCGTCGCGTTTTTCTTTTTCTGCTTGATAGGGGCGCGTTTCCTAGCGTCGCGCGCGGCGTCGGCGTCGAGACGTTCGACGGCGAGCCGCGCTAACGCGGAGCCTAATGGAACCTGCGTTCTTTTTCTTTCGTAGGCGTT
>JAFSFF010000089.1 GCA_017435375.1 Thermoguttaceae bacterium | reverse complement strand
TTGGCGGCGGTTTCGTCGGCGGCGTTGGTCGCGGCGGCGTTCGGCGTTTCGACGGCGAAAGCGGCGAGCGCGGACGGGAGCGGAAACGAGAAGGCGAACGCGGCGGCGGTCGCGGCGGACGCGAAAGAAGGAGCGGAAAAGGCGGCGGCGGTCGAGCTTTTCGGCGACTTGAAGTTCGAACGCGGTTTCGAAATCGTTAACGGCCCGAGAACGCTCGGCGTTCTGCGCTTGCCGTTGGCGGGGGAAAAGGCGGAAAACGGCGGCGCGGGAAACGTCGACGGCGCCGCGCCGACTTGGAAACTTGCGCAACATCATTCTAAGTTCGACTTGTCGCGTCCGGAAACGCAAACGGCGACCGCGACCGAAGCGCGCGCCGCGACGCCGGGGCTCGCCGTCGCTCGAACGAAAACGCCGGACGGATCCGTCGCGCTGCGTTTGGAAGTCGCCGCCGACGCCGAGTACGACGCGCCGCGGCGCGCCGATCAGAATTGGCTCCATCTCTTGTTGCAGCGCGACTTCCCGCCGTCGGAGCGCGTTTCGTTCGCCGACGTCGAGTCGTTGGTCTTTGCCTGCGACGCGCAAGTTTTGCGCTCCGAACGGCTAATGACCGACGCCGAGTTTAATCCCGACCTGCACGCGACGCAGGCGTCCGTTTACTTTGCGATCTCGAACGACGACCCGAAATCGCCCGATTTCCGCGATTATATTTGGTTCGGCGTCTCGTTTTTCGACGACCGTTGGGAAATTCAAACCGATTACGTCGCGGTCGACGGCGACCCGAAGACGATCGGCACCGGCAAACTGATTTATCGACTCGGCGAACAACGGACGATCGACGATATTTTAGGGGGCGTCAATCCGTTTTCCAAGAAGCCGGTTCGGATTGAAATCGACTTGGCGCAATACCTCGGCGGCGCGCTTCAAGCGGCGAAAGAACGCGGCTTCTTGACGGAAACTCGCGTCGAACAGATGAATTTGGCGCATTTCAACTTCGGTTGGGAGACGCCGGGAACGTACCGCGCCGCGTTGGAGATTAAGAACCCGCGCCTCGTCGCGACGTTGAAGAAGGGAAACGGCGACGCTAAATAGCGAGAAAACAACGAAAACGCGCTAAATAAACGTCAACGCCGAACGGCTCGTCGGAGCGGTTCGGCGTTTTGGCGTTCTTGCGGAATCGGAGCCGCCGTCGACGTTGAACGCTTAAACGGCGGCGCGTCCGGACGGCGAACGATTAAAGTTCGCTCTTAATGTCGAACTCGATCGGCGTTTTCGCGTCGACGACGTTCACCTTGAACTCCGATTTCGACGCGTCTTTGTACTCCGCCGGAAGGAGGTCTTTCGGGAACATTTTCGGCGCCGGTTGCGACGGGTCGTATTCGGCGTTCGGGTCGACTTCGTTACCGTCGGCGTCGACCCAAATTTCCTTCGAGAAGGTCAGGACGTATTCGCCGGGCATCACGCCGGCCATCTTCGCGCCGGGAGTAACGACGCGGAACGTTCCGTCCGCTTGAGTCAGACCGGACGCGGCGCGCTGCGACGTTCCGTCCGCTTTGACCGGGTTGACCGGCGACAGCGTAACGACGATTCCCTCGACCGGCGCGCCGTCGACGGTGATTTTGCCGGTAACGTCGACGACGCCGAACGTGTTGCGCGGCCCGCAACCGACCGCCGTCAACGCCAAAGAGCAAAGCGCGACGAAAGCGAAAAGAGCTTTGTTCATCTTAGGTTTCTTTCTTATTTTTCGACGAAGTTTCGTCGGTTTTGTCAATATTATTAATATAAGGGAGCGTTTAAGGAAGCGGAAACGGGCGCGGCTCGGCGTTTTGGGCGTCGAACCGCGTCTTTTTTCCGCTTGTTCGTTAACGTTGGAAACGCTTGAACGGCGACGCGTCAAACGCTTCAACGTCGGAAGCGATTAGAGCGTAATATCGGTTTCGCCGGCGTTCGCGGTGCCGATGGCGCCCCAGACGCCGTACGGGCTCTTGCCGCCCTTGCCGCGGTAGTCGTCGTTGTTGGCCGACGAGTCGCCGCAGTCGATCGTTTCGCTAATAAAGCGAACCGAACCGTCGCAGAAGCTGACGTTGACGCCGCCCGAGTGGTACGAACCCGGCGTAACGATCGAGCGTTCCGCGTCCGACGTCGAGTAAATGCAGTGAACCGAGTTCGGCGGGAGAACGGTGTTGAACGACGAATAAATGTACATCCCGTCGGCCCAACGACGACCGAGCCAAGGTCGCGTAACGACGGAGGAGACGAACGAATTAACGTCGTTCGGGTCTTGGAAACCGACGCAGGTCGACGCCCATTGCGGGTTTTTCCCGGTGAGAATCCCGGTTTTGATGTTCAGCGTTTGCTCGTCGGAGCCGCTGGTCGTTCGGTGCGTCGGGACTTCGGCGAACATCAGCGTGTTGCTCGTTCCGTCGGTGATGTACGAGAAGTCGCGGGTTTCGCCGCCGTTGTCGACGCAGAACGGGCCGCGCGATTTTTTACCGTCCGGGCCGAAGTAACAGGACGCGATCGTCGCGTCGCCGAGGCTGGCGCGGTAGTTCGTCCGACCGGGGAACCATTGCGCGGCGGAGTCGGAGCCGGACGGGTCGCTCGGGCAGATTTTCGCGGGCATATTGACGTACCAGCAGGCGATATCCCATTCCCAAGGCGCGGCTTTGTACGGGTCGACTTTTGCGGTCGTGCGGGAGCTGCTCGGGTTCCCGGCCGTACTGAGGCGGAGGTTGCCGCCGCTCGCGAATTCGTTCCAAGCGGCGCTTTGTTCGACGTACGGCAAAATCATCACGAGCCAGCTGACGCGCGAGAATTTCGAGTTGTTTTGCGCGATCGGCGGAATGTGATTATGGACGTCGTGGAAGTTTTGCGCGGACAAGCCGAGTTGTTTCAGGTTGTTCGTGCATTGCATGCGGCGGGCGGCTTCGCGAGCGGCTTGAACCGCCGGCAAAAGCAGACCGATCAAAATACCGATGATCGCGATGACGACCAACAGCTCGACGAGGGTGAAGCCGAAGCGGCGACGAGAGGAAGTCATAAAGGCGTTCTCCTGTTGAGAGTCTAAGATATTTATATGACGAAACGACGGCGTTCGGCAGAGAACGGGATACCGAGCGCCGCTCTTTTACGCCCTTAATTATACCGTTTTTTTTAAGAGTTTGAAGGGGCGGCGGCGCGTCGCGAGACGATGTTCGGCGATTTGGCGACGCAAACGGAACCGATTAAACCGGTCGCGCGATTTTTTTTTTTTGAACGACTTTAGGGAAAACGGCGATTTTAACGGCGGCGAACGGCGGCGCGAACGGTCGCTTCGGAAGAACGGATTATTTCGGTCGTTCCGGTCGCGCGGAGTCGGCGGAAGGAAAAGAATGTTAAAAAGATGGGCAAGATGGAAAAAACGCTTGATTTTTAACGATAATGCGGGTAGACTAATAAAAAGGTTCGTTCTTTGCGGAAAAATTGTGGGCTCCGCTTGCGAATCGTCCGAAAAGGATAACGACGCGTCGCGTTGACGCGTCGCGGTTTGTTCGAAAGCTCCGCGCCGACGTCGCTTGAGCGGCGCCGGTTCGAACGTTCGACCGCCCAAGTCGGGGCGCTCGGCTTCGAAAACGCGTCGGCGTCGGCGAAAAGCGTTGAAATTTAAAGGTTTGGAACGTCGTTAAGGAAATTTCATGGCGAGACTGAATTATCTTGGAATTCTGAACAAACAAGGGCTTTTGAGCAAAAATCAAGTTTTGGAAGCGCAAGAGCTTTCGAAAAGAACCGGGAAAAAATTGCCGGAAGCGCTTAAAGAACTCGGATACGTAACGGCGGAACAAATCGCGCAAGCGATCGCGGCGGAACACGGGCGCCGTTACGTCGACCTAAGCGACGTCGCGATTCGTCCGGCGGTCGTCGAGTTGATTTCGGAATCGATCGCCCGCGAAAACTGCGTTCTCCCGTTCGAAGAAGACGGCGACACGCTGCAGGTCGTCGTCAGCGACCCGGACGACGTCGAAGTCTTCGAAAAGTTGCGCTTCATTCTCCAACGCCCGATCGAAGCGCTCGTTTCGACCCGCGAAGCGATTCAAGAAGCGGTCAACCGCCACTACGGCCAAAACGTCGGCGAGTCGGCGGACTCGATGATTCACGATATGACCGACACGGCGATTAACTTCACCGTCGTCGAAAACGACAACGACGCGCTCAACAACGTCGCCGGAGGAAGCTCCGAAAGCGACGCGCCGATCGTCCGCCTCTGCGACCAAATCATCGCCGACGCCGTTCACCTCCGCGCGTCCGACATTCACATCGAGCCGTTCGAAGACCGCGTCCGCATCCGTTACCGCATCGACGGCAAGCTGGTCGAGCGCGACTCGGTGCCGAAGCGTTTCCAAGGGGCGTTGATGTCCCGTTTCAAGATTCTGTCGCGCCTCGACATCGCGGAACGCCGCCGAACGCAGGACGGTCGTATTAAGCTGACGCTCGGCGAAAAGGAACTCGACTTGCGCGTCTCGGTTATTCCGACGAACCACGGCCAGTCGATCGTTATGCGTATTTTGGACAAGGACAACATCCGCATCAGCCTCGTTCAACTCGGCTTTAGCGAACGCGACTACAAACGCTTCCAACAGCTGATCGTCCGCCCGAACGGCATTATTCTCGTTACCGGGCCGACCGGTTCCGGGAAAACGACCTCCCTCTACGCCGCGCTCAACGAACTCAACACGCCGACGCGCAAAATCATCACCGCCGAAGACCCGGTCGAATACTACCTCCCGGGGATCAACCAAGTCGAAATTAAACACCAAATCGGGCTCGACTTCGCGGCGGTTATTCGCTCGATGTTGCGTCAGGCGCCGAACGTCATTCTCGTCGGGGAAATGCGCGACTTGGAAACCGCGTCGATGGGGATTCAAGCGTCGCTCACGGGCCACTTGGTCTTCAGCACGCTCCACACGAACGACGCGCCGTCGGCGATCACCCGTTTGGTCGACATGGGCGTTCCGGGGTATATGGTCGCCAGCTCCGTCATCGGGATTATGGCGCAACGTCTCGTTCGTTGCGTCTGCCCGAAGTGCAAACGTCCGTACACGCCGACCGACGCCGAGCTGAAAGAAGCGCGCGTTACCCCGGAAGAAGCCGCGAAAGCGACCTGGATGAAGGGGAAAGGCTGCGTCAACTGCAACAAGACCGGCTACCGCGGTCGTCGCGCTATTTTCGAACTGATGTATATGTCGCCGAAAGTTCGCGAACTGACGTTCAAAGGCGAGTCGACCTCCGTCATTCGCCGCGTCGCTCGCAGCGAAGGGATGAAAGT
>JAFSFF010000088.1 GCA_017435375.1 Thermoguttaceae bacterium | reverse complement strand
GCGAAACGAGCGAAACGAGCGAAACGAGCGAAACGAGCGAATCGAGCGAAACGTGCAAAACGTGCAAAACGTGCGAAACGTGCGAAACGTGCGAATCGAGCGAAACGAGCGAAACGAGCGAATCGAGCGAAACGAGCGAAACGAGCGAAACGAGCGAAACGAGCGAATCGAGCGAATCGAGCGAATCAAGCGAATCAAGCGAATCGAGCGAATCGAGCAAAACGAGCGAAACCGGCGAAACGGTTGTCGTCGATTTTACCGAAACGCTCGCCGGCGTCCAATTACGCCCCGTTTTGAACGTCGAACCTTCCGTTCCGCCGCGCGCGAAACGCCGTTCCTCCCGTTCGCTTCGCGTTAAAGCGGCGTTAAAATTCGACGACGCCAATTCGCCCTCGAACGTTTCCGAAATCTCCGCTCGCGTTTTCGAATCGAACGAACCTCATAAAACCGAAGAAAACGCCTCGTCGATTTCCAACGCGCCGTCGCCCCAAACTGCGCCGCCTTCCCAAACTAACGCCGGATTGTCGCCGGAAGCGAACGATTGCGACGCGTTAACGACTTTTGCGACGACGGTCGAACCCGATCGTTCGTTTTATTTCACCGAATCGACGGAAAGCGCTCGTTTTTCCCAAGCCGCCTTGCCGTCCCCATTTACCTCGTCGACCTTGCGCGACGCGGAAGTCCAAGGAGCGCTTCCCGCGCCTCCTTCGGCCGATTTCCCGCCCGAAACGCCCGCGAAGTCCCGACGTTCCAACGCGCCTCGCTTGGCGATTTTGCAACGTTTTGTCAAACTTGTCGCGCAAACTCGACGCGCCGACGTTCCCGCGCCGCCGTCGAACGCTCCGAGCGATTTCGGCGAAAACGTCGCGTTTGTCGTTTCCCCGACCGACTCGTTCGGCCAGACGGCGCAATCTTCCGACGCGTCCTTTCCCTTTATCGCCGACGCGTTCGAACCGGCGCCGCAAGACTATTTTTCCTATTTTTAGCCTACCTCGCTTTTTACTCGACCGCTATGTTTTACGCCTTCCTTGTCTTTTTTCTAATCGCGTTTGTCGTCAGTTGGTCGATTTGCCGCGCGATACGTCGTTTTGCGCCGACGCTCGGCTTGATCGACAAACCCGGCGAACGAAAAATTCATCAAACTCCCGTCCCAACCGGCGGCGGAATCGGCGTTTGGCTCGGCGTTTTGACGCCGTTTCTCGCGTTGACGGCGGCGACGCTCGGTCTCGGGAATTTAACCGAAAGCGGCGCGGTCGACCCGGCGACGTCGACGATTTGGGGCGTTCCGCTCACCCGTTTCCCAGCGTTTTTCGCAACGCATATCGGCGGCGTCGGCTTGCAACTCGGTCGACTTTGGACGCTCCTCGGGCTCGGTTCGCTCCTCGTTCTTCTCGGAACGCTCGACGACCGCTTTAATCTCGACTGGAAACCGCGTCTCGCCGTCGAATTTTTGATCGCGATCGCCGCGGTCGCTTGCGGTTGGCGCGCGACGTTTTTTCTCGATCTGCCGATTTTAACGGCGATCGTCAGCGTTTTTTGGATCGTCGGACTCGTTAAATCGTTCAATATGCTCGACAATATGGACGCGCTATCGGGCGGAGTCGCGACGATTTGCGCCCTATTTTTAGCGGCGATCGCGTTCTGTTTCGCGCCGAACCCGACCTCCGGCGAACCGCAGTTCTTTTTGGGCGGCTTTTTGACGACGCTCGCGGGCGCGCTGATCGGCTTTCTAATCCTGAACCGCCCGCCGGCTAAGCTCTTTATGGGCGACGGCGGCGCTTACTTCGTCGGTTTTTTACTCGCGACGACGACGCTTTCGCTCACGTTCGTCGGCGACGACGCCCCGTCTTGCGCGATTTTGGCGCCCCTTTGCATCCTCGCGGTTCCGCTTTACGACTTTTTTAGCGTCGTAACGATTCGTTTGAAAAACGGCGCGAGTCCGTTTGTCGGCGACAAAAACCATTATTCGCACCGTTTGGTCGCGCTCGGCCTTTCGAAACCGCAAGCGGTCGCGACGATTTACCTAACGACCGCCGTTTGCGCCTGCGGAGCGTTTTACTTGTACCGCGCCGACTGGCCCCTCGCAATCCTCGCGACCGCGCAAACGTTCCTCATTTTAACGCTCGTCGCGATTTTAGAGTTCGCCGCCCGCAAAAAGATTCGCGAAGAAGAGGCCGCGCTTCGCGACGCGCAAGCTCGTTCGGCTTCCGAGAACGCGGAAAACGAGTCGACCGCGCCTCCGACGTCGCCGCACGACGCGTCAAAATAGTAAGTTCGCGCAAAAAGCACAAACCCGTCAAAACCGACGCAAGCGACGCAAACGAAGCGCGTTAGGCAAAATAGAGAAAACAGTTAAAACGGTTAAATTAGTCGCGTCAAAAAAAGGAAAAAAACGGCGCGACGGTAAGAAAAAATTTCGAAAAAAGAGGTTGAGAACCCCAGGAATCGGGGTTCGCCCCCTTGAAAAAAAAGAAAAGCGTTATATACTAAGTGTTCAAGCGCGTCTGTATATTGAGAAGACGCGTATCGCGGGCGGTTCGCCGGTTTCGACGGCGCGTCCGTCGTTTTGTCGCAAAGCGGAAATCGCGCCGAGCTCGAACCGTTCGTAAAACCGCGTTCAAGCGTTTGGAGAAAACCATCATGACTATTGACAAAAGTTTAAAAATTAAAAAAGGCGTTACTCGTTCGCGCAACGT
>JAFSFF010000087.1 GCA_017435375.1 Thermoguttaceae bacterium | reverse complement strand
GTTGCGCTTCCGGTCGCGCCGTCAGCCAAGCGAGCAACGCCTTCGACGCGGCCTCCGTTTCCGCTCCTTGCGACGCCGCATAATATTCGAGTTGCAACCGAACGAACGTTATTTCGTCGCGCAAAGTCGACGGCGCGAACTTGTTTTCCAACTCGCGCCAACCGTCGAGCGTCGTCGGATTGTTCGGGTCGCCCGGCTTGCGGTTACCGACGCGAGCAAAGAGCCAAGGGCTGAAATTTTCGTCGCTTCCGTCGAGCGCGATCGCTTCGAAACCGCTTCGAGCAATTTGCGAATAATCGTCCGAACGCGGCGTTTCCTTCAACGTATGTTGTCCGACGCGTTCCGGCAATAGGTCGCTCGGCGTCGCGTCGCGCCAACTCGAAATCAACTCCATTTCCTTTTCCGGCCGCGGTTTAAGGACGATGTCCGATTCAACCGTATCCCATTGAGCGCCGCCGCGCCAATAGCTTAACTTAATATGCAAAACGACGCGCTTTTCGGCCGCCAATTTTTCGCGAACCGCCGTCCAAAAGACGTCGTTCCAATCTTCGAGCGGCGGAAATTCAATCGCGAACTGCGCGTAAGTCCGCTCCGCGTCCGGCGGCAACAGCGTTTTCGGATCCTCCGGTCGCGGCGCGATCGTATCAAACGGGTTGAACTCGTGAAAAAACCGATGTTTAGCGTCGATTCCCTCCGCCTCGACGACGACGGCGCTCGCAAAATGTCGCTTCAAGTATTCCATATTGTGAACGCTCCAAGCGCCGCCGAGCGTCGAGGAAACGTTGCGGTCGATCGCGGCAAAGTACACGGCGTCGCCGAAAAACGCCTCTTGCGGCCAAACGACGTTTCGCGTTTCAATGGCGAACGGCTCCTGACGCGGCGGAAACGGCTCAAAAATTTGCGACGTCGCTTCGCCAAACGGCGCCTCCTCTTTGCGGAAACGTTCGTAACTCGGGCCCCAACGATCGACGCTTTTCTCGACGGCTTCGGTCAACGCGCGATATTTTCCTTCAAGACCTTTCCCCTTGAAAAACGCGGACTTAGAAACGACGCTCGCCGCCAAAACGGCCCGTTGCGCCTCCGGTCGCGCCGCCAACCAAGCGAGGAGCGTTTCGAGCGCCGCGGTCGTTTTTTCTCCTTGCGACGCCGTATAATATTCGAGTTGCAACCGAACGAACGTTATTTCGTCGCGGAGCGTTCCGGTTTCGAAAACGTTTTCGAGGTCGCGCCAACCTTCGAGCGTCGTCGGATTGTTCGGATCGCCCGGCTTGCGGTTACCGACGCGAGCGAACGCCCAAGAATCGTAAGTCTCGCCGTTTAACGAAATAAAACTCTTTTCGCTTCCGCGCAACGTTCCCGCGGCGCCGCTTTCTTTCGGACGCGGTCTTTTGTAACGCTCGCCGTCTTCCAAATTCGGCGTCAAGTTTTGCGGCGTCTTTTCGCGCCAAGCGTCGAGCGTTTCCATTTCGGAGACGCCGCGTTTATTAAGAAAGACTTTCGTTTCAAAGACGTCGCGTCGTTGCGCCAGCGAATTTTCAAAACGTTCAAATTGAACGCTAAGTTGAAGAACGACGCGCCCTTCCTCTTCCAAACGCTCGCGAACCGCCTTCCAAAACGGGTCGTTCGCGTCTTCGAGCGGCGGAAATTCGAGCGCCGTTCGCGACCGGAACCGCTCCTCGCCCGGCGCGATTTCCACGGTTTCGTTTCTCATTGTAACAAAATCCCCGCGAAAACCGTTTCTTTTTTTGTCTTTCCCGAACGCCAATTCGTTCGCGTAAACGTACTCGCCCGGGATTCCGGCGGCGGTTATTTTGATGTCGCCTAAGTCCCAATATTTCCCAAGTTCGTAATCGAACGGCGCGTAAATTTTTTGCGTTTCGTCGGCGATATTGCGCTCGACGCTCGCGAAGTAGCCGGCGTCCCCCCAAGCGAGTTCGGTCGGATAAAAGACGGCGCGGGTTTCGAGAGCGCGTTTGTTTTGGGCGAGGGAGCGCGTTCCGCCCGCTTTCGCCCTAGCTTCGGCTCTTTTCGCTTTCGCCGCTTCGGCCGTCGCCGCGATTTCCGCCAAATCGGCTTTCCCCTCGATTTTCACCACGCCGCCCGGCGTTACCTCAAAATCCTTAAGCAATTTGTTTTCAACGCTCTGCGCTTGAACAATGGAACAGGCCAAAACACAAAGCGACGCGACGAAAGCGCCCGCCGTCCTTTGCGTTTTTCGTCTCAAGGCTTCTCTTTTTCTCATTATCCTCTCTCCTTGTTCATTCTTAAACCAATAAGCCAATATTGCAACAAGTATCGAACGTCGACGCCTAATACTACATCGCGCCGCCGCTTATTATATGCGACACGATATAAAAAGTCAACTGTTTTCTCGAAAATTTTTACGGACGCAGTTAGACGTTGCGACGCCGGTTCAATTTTATGACGATCGGCGCTATTGTTTGGATTTAAAATTAGAAATTTTCGCCGCCGTTTGAAAACGACGCCGGAGCCGAAAATGTTCAAAACGCTTAACCTTGAACGCCCCCCCCTTAGGGCAAACAAGAATAACCTTCGGCAAGAGAGAAAACCGGAATCTTCCGCCGCCCCTTTTTTCTTCCCGAGAACGCGACGCTTCCAATAAAAAAACGCCGCTCCGCAAAAGAACGGCGTTTTAGAACCCGACGTTTACCGATTCGCGAACGCTCGATTAACGGCGTCGACCAATCGTTAAAATTAAATCGGATATTTTATTTACGAAAGATTAGCGAGCGGCCATCTTCGAAGCGCGAACGGCGCGGCGTTCGGCGCGAAGGCGAGCGCGACGTTTCGTTTCGCTCGGCTTTTCATAATTTTCGCGACGACGCATTTCCTTTTTGATACCGCTGCGTTCGACGAGCTTGCGGAAGCGACGAACGGCGTCTTGAATCGTTTCTTTTTCGCGCAAAGTGAGCTTGACCATTAAACTAATCCTCCAAAATTGGCGGTTTAAGTCGCTTCGTCGCGGCGCGCGCCAACGGTCGCGAGATCGCCTCGCGACGCGCCGACCCGGTCGGGCCCTGCGCTTAACGCGTTCCGAAAACGCCGCTTGCGTCAAATCGACTCTCAAATAACGACGACGGCGCCGCGTTCGAAAAAACGCGTCCAACGCCGACCGTCGGCAATCGTTT
>JAFSFF010000086.1 GCA_017435375.1 Thermoguttaceae bacterium | reverse complement strand
CTCCGTCGCGTTCGAGTTGACGGCAAACCTCTAAAACCGCCGGATGCTCGACTTTCGTCGTAATAACGCGGTTCCGTTTCGGGTCGACGCGCCGCGCCGCCTTCCAAGCGCCGACGATCGCCGCGTTGTTGCTTTCGGAGGCGCAGGAGGTGAAAATGATTTCGTCCGGATACGCCGCGCCGAGCCGCCGCGCGACGGTCGCCCGGGCTTCGTCGAGTTTGCGGGCCAGCGCTTCGGCCGGAGCGTACATCGAGCTGGGGTTCCAGTACTCCGTTTCGAAGTAGGGTCGCATCGCTTCGAGAACTTCCGGCGCGATCGCGGTCGTCGCGTTGTTGTCAAGATAGATAAACTTTTTGTCCGTTTGGGTAGTTTCGGTCATATTTTCGCCTCGACTTTCTTGGTTTCGTCGAGCGCCGCGCCGAATTTGGCGGCGAGGACGTTTCTTTCCTTCTATTAATACCGACGTTTTTTCGCGTCGGCGCCGGACGCGTTTCGCTCCGCTTCTTTACCTTCCGTCGATTCCCGACGGTTCGCGGCGCGGCGTCCGCTTTTCGATATTATACCCGAAATTTCCCGTTTGGCTAGCGGCGCGTAAAAGAAGCGCGTTCGCCGACGGCGAATCCGAGCGCGACGATTCCGAGCAAAACCGCGAAGACGAGAAACGCTCGCCGCCGTTCGGTCGCCGCGTCCGTCGACGTCGCGTCGCTTTCCGGCGTTTTTTCGGCGTTTTCCGTTATTTCGGTCAACGCCAACCCTTGAATTTGCGGCGCTTGCGGAGGCGTCGTCGCTCGTTCGATTTCGGCGCGGTAGGCGTCCCCCGCCTCGCCAAGCGGAAGCGTTCCGATGAACTCGATCAACTTCTTATTCCCGGTCGTTTCGTAACTCCCGGAAGCGCCGTGTTTTGCGACTAGTTCGGCGTGCAGTTTCGCGATTTTCTCGACCGTTTCCGGCGCGGCGTCCCAATACCCTTTGCGAACCGTTTCGAGCATAACGGCGGTCATATCTTGAAGCGCGGCTGGGTTTTGCGTTTCGAACCATTCGCGAATCCCGAGATCGCGGGCGTCGTCGACGAAAACGGCGGTCGTTTCCTCCCAAACGGACGCGTCGATCGTATCCGGCTGCGCGACGTTCCAGCCGTAAAGGTTGCGAACGGTCTTCGCGGTCGACGCCGCCGCGCCCGCGCCTTCGCGTTGCAACCCCTTCAAATATTTAGGGTTCCAAAGCGTCGTTCTCAACTCTTCGCGGAGCGCCGCTCGAGCCGTTTCGACGCGCGGCTTCGTCGGCGACCTTAAATCGTCGAACCAAATTTTCGGGTCGTTCCCCGTTTTGGCGCGAACGGCGGTCGCAAGAGTCGCGAACTCGTAAACGTGATCGAGTTTCGCCGGCCCCCAAACGTTCGACGACCGCGACTGCAACATCAGTTCCGTTCCGTCGAGATTGTATTCGAGCAGTCCCTTAACCGGCGTTCCCCAACGACTTGCGTCGCGATAGACGCCGGACATATTCGCGAGATACCGTTCGGCGACTTCCGTTTCGTCGTTCCAAAGGTCGCCCCGCTCGACGAGCCGCATAATCCCGGTTCCGTACGAGAGCGCGTTCGTCGACCCGAAGACGCGCGCCGTCGCAAGTTCCGCCGCTTCCTCGGGTTGCGTTCCGTTTTCTCGAACGAGCCGCTCCGTTATTTTCGCGACGTTTTCCCGAACGAAATTCGGAAACGCGTCGTCGTCCGCTTCCGCCGCCAACCGAACGGCGCGGTCGATCGCCTCGATCTTCGCCCCGAACGCGTCGCGGAACTGCCCCGACGTTTGAACGAGAACGTCGATTCGCGGCCGCCCGAGTTCGTTCGACGGAATCAATTCGAGTTCGGAAGCGTTTCCGCGCGAATCGTATTTCACCCGAACTCCGAGCAAATAAAAGACTTGCGCGATCGCGACGCCCCGCGTTCGAATCGACTCGCCCCCCCAAAGGACGCAAGCGACGCGACGCGGCCAAGCGCCGCCGTTCGCCTCGCGATGCGCCGACAAGACGTCGTCGGTCAACTTCGCGGCCAACCGTTCCGCTTCCGGCGTCGGTAACTTTTGCACGTCGAGCCCGGCGAGGTTGCGCCCGGTCGGCGCCGCGTCGTTGTTGACTAAAAAGTCGCCCCCGGTCGACGGCGGAATGAAGCGCCCGCAAAGTCCGTCGACAAAGCGGTTAAGCTCAAGTTCGAACGAATCGCGCAACCGCTTCTCGGCGTCGTCTTTCGCAAGCGTCGTTTGCGCCGCCGTTTGCGCGACCTGCTCGTCCGTCCAAGGGCGTCCGACAACGTGTAATCCATTTGTAACGCTCGCGTCCTCGTAACGATGCAGAACCTTGTGCAACGTCTCGACTTGCGCTTCGTCGAAAACGCGTCCGGAGCGTTCGAACTCCGCCCGAAACGCCGCGTCCGCAAACGCTCGAAACGCCGGTTCGTCGAGCAAATCGTCGAGCAGATTCGACCGTAAAACCGCCGCGACGAGCGCCGCCGCCGTTTCGCTCTTAAGCGCGGAATCGGTCGTTTCAAGATACTCGTGAAGTTTCGCGTCGACCGTCTTTAAGTCGCCGTATAAATCGCTTTGCGCAAAGGGCGGCGTAAGGTGCGAAATAATCGTCGCCCGCGCCCGACGCTTTGCGAGAAACGCTTCGCCGATGTTGTTGACGCTGTATAAGTAAAGGTGCGGTTTGTCGCCGATCAACGCGTCCGGAAAGCAGTTTTCGGTCGTAAACGCCGATTTCCCGGGAGTAAACTCGAGCGAACCGTGCGTTCCGAAGTGAACGAGCGCGTCCGCCGCGAAACCGTGTAGCGCCCAAAAGTAAGCGGCCCAATAGAAGTGCGGCGGCGCCTTATCGGTTCCGTGAACCGCGTCGAAATCGTTGTCGTTCTTGGAGTAAGGAGCGTCTTCCAAAACGTCGGTCGACGGTTGCGGAATCAGCGCGACGTTCCCGAACCGCAGACGCGGAACCAAGACGCCGAACTCGTCGCCGACGTCGCGCGTCATATAGTCGCCCGGAGCCGCCCCCCAAACGTCGACGACGCGGCGTCGAACGTCTTCCGTTAAATTTTCATTAAACCATTTCCGATAAACGTTTTCCGAAACGAACTCCGGGCGCGCTTCCTCGACGAAACGCTCGAAATCGCCGAGGTTCCATTGTCCGATCGTCCGCCCTTCGCGCTCGATTCTAAGTCGAAATTCGTCGAGCGTTTGCGGAAAATCCGCGCCCAAATCGAACCCTTCGTCGCGAAGCCGCGTCAACGTATTGTACAGCGACGGAACGACTTCGAGACTCTGCGCCGTCAGCGCGTTCCCTCCCGGCGCCTTGTAAAAGAAAATCGCCAACCGTTTGTCCGCGTTCGACTTGCGGCGCAACTCGATCCAACCGGCGCAACGTTCGACGAGCGCGTCGACGCGTTCCGAAAGCGCCCGGCGCGCGACGAACCCGGTTTCGTCGGCGTCCTTCGTCGCGATCGCGGTCGGCTCGATAACGCCGTCGAGTTCCGGGAGCGCCGTCGTCAACGCGTAATACGAGCCGGTCGCGCCAACCGGTTGCGAACGGTATTCCGCTTCCGAAACGGAGAGACAAACCGCCGACAATACCGGACAATTTAACGACTTAAAAACGTCGACCGCCGCGCCTTCCGGGAGCGCTCGACCGCGCGGAAAGTAAATCGCCAAATCCGGCTTGACGTCGAGTAACAAATTTTTGTTGTTTTTCAAGTTGTAAATCGGATAAACGTCGAAACCGCGCGCTTCCAACTTTCCGATCAATTCGTCTTGCGGCCCGCGCTCCTCCGCTTTGAACGGTTCGAGAAACGGCCCAAAAAGCGCGATTTTAGGCGAGTTAGGCGGCAAGTCGCGACCGTCGGCGTCGCGTCGCGCTTGGAACGCTTCGAGCGTCTCGTCGATTTGCGGCCCCCAATAGAAATACCCGAACGGCGGAGCTTGTTTTGGCGACTTAACGTCAAAAGCCAAACGCGACGCGACGCCGTCGGTCGTCTTCCCCTTCTTCCCGTCTTCCGCAACATCCTCCCAATAAAAGATTTCCGTTCGTTCCGAACCTCCGAAATTTTTCGCTAAAAACGCTGACGCCGACCGAACGTTTTCCTCGCAAGGAAAGGTCAAATACTCGTAAAACGCCGCCGCCAACTCCGGCGAAACGTTCGTCGCTTCTCGCGCCGCGTCGAGCGTCGACGGAAACGCTATCGTCGCAACGTTTCGCGCAAAAATCTCGTCGATTTTCGCCCGCTCTTCGTCGGTCGGCGTCCAGCCGATCGCGCGAATTAACACGACGTCGCAATCGGAAAAGTCGGTCGACGCAAACGCTTCGCGCTTAACGGCTTCCGGCGCGAAATTCGTTCCGTCGGTCGTCGAACGCCAAAGCGCGAAATCGGCGTCGCTCCAACCGACAAAGGTCGCTTTAAACGTTCGATTCGCGCGCTCCTTATCGACGGCGTTTTCAAGCGACGCAACCGACGACGTTTGAACAGGTTGCGTTTCTTCGACATTTTGACGACACGAAGTAAAAAACGTCGCGACAAACGTTAAAAAAACGACGCTCGCGACGCGACGCGCAACCGTCGTTTCTAACCTTCGACGTTTCAACGCGTTAAAAACGTCGTTCATTCGTTTTCTCCTTCGCCCGCTTCTCCGTCCGCTCCGTTTTCGACGCCGCGTCGCTTCTCTTTATCCGTTGGGACGTAAACGACTTGGCCGTCCGGAAGTCGGTAAGCGCGTCCCAAAAGCTCGCCCTCGCCGCTCCCGTTTTCGCCGCTCGCCTTGTACCGTTTGAGTTCGCGCCCCTCCTTCACGACCAGCTCCATATCCGGTTTTCCCGGGTTTATAACCGCCGTAAAGTCTTCGTTTTCAAAGAGAAGCGGCGATTTCCAATACGTCGCCAACGCGACGATCAGCGCGACCGCGAACACGATCGCGACGTCGAATAAATTTTCGACCCCGGCGAGCAACGACTCCGACGGCGCGTCGAACGCTCCGGAACAAAAACGACCGCGCTTTCTCATCGTTCGCCTCCGTTTTCGCTCTTTTTCTCTTTCGCAACGTCTTTATTTTGAACAAGTTCCGATTCGTCGTTTTCTTTCGCCTTCTTCGCGATTTCGCACAAACGGTCGAGCGCGAAATTCAGGAAGACGACGTCGCGTCGAAAGCGGCGTTTCAACGTCGTCAAGACGAAAGAGCTTATCAGCGCGACGGTTAGGCCGACGACCGTCGTCGAAAACGCGACGACAAGGTTCGTCGCCAACGTCTCCAAATCCCCCTTAGCAAGGCCGAGAAGCGCGGGGCCCAGCGGAATCAACGTCCCCATTAACCCCAGCGCCGGGCCCGTTTTAACGAGACGGTCGACCCGTTCGCAACGCTCTTTCATCGCGTTTTGCAACTCCGCGACCGTCTTTTCGACGAACGGTTCGTCGTCGATTTTTTCGGCGAGCGTCGCGAGCGTTCCAAGCGTTCCCGTCGCCGTTTGCGACGCGACCGCCGTTTTCAGAAGCGTTTGCGCTTCCGTCGCGTCGGCGTTTTTTCCGCTCGACCAAAGCGTTTCTAACTCTTGCCGTTTCGCAAGTTCGGCTCTTCGCGCCAAACCTTCGCGAAGCGTCGTTCCGACGAACCAGCAAGAGGCGAAGAGCGCGGCGAGGAGTCCCAATTCGGTCGGAATCAGGAGCGCGGCGGAGATCGTGTAAAAAATTTGCGTCAGCGCGGCGGTCATTTTATTTCCTTATATTACAACGCGTTAACGCCCAAACAGCCAACGCGTTTTCTTCTTTTCTTCTTTTTGTCTTTTGCTTTTTATTGTCGACGCGATTTTCCAACGCGCCGCAAGTCTTTTTAGCGCAACGTTTCCGTTTCGTTTCCGGCGATCGTCGCGGCGGCGCGCCAAACGTCCAAATCAACCGTTTCTGAAACGAAAGTCGCGCTCCCGTCGGCCTTTAGCGCAATTACGCCGCCCGGGTGAGCGCTCCGCGCGGCGAAAAAGCCGTAATTCGACACGTAAATATTGGGAAAACGCGAGTTCGGCGCCAAAAACGCGTTAAATAGCGTCGAATCGTACTTTCCGACAATCCAGCCTTTACCGACGTCGGTTCGCCACTTCGGCGTCCCGTCAAGCAACGCTTCGAGTTGAGCGTCGGAAGCGTCCCGAATTTGCGCGTATTTCGACGCGTTCGCGGGCGAAAAGTCGGCCATATAAACGCCGCGAACCAAAGGATTTGCGCGAATTTCTTCAAAAGGAACGTCGGTCAAATCTTTCGTTCCGGCGCCGACTAAGTATTCCGACATAACGACGGTAGCGCTCGTCCCGTCCGTAAACGCTTCGAAACCAAGGTTTGAGGCGAAATAAAACGCGCCGTCCGACCGTCCGCCGGAACGCTCCGACTCGGCGCCGGTCGACAGCGAACTGTTCATTCGGAACGTGTTCCCGGTTCCGCTTCCGACGCAATAGACGTAATTGTTCGTCGCGTAAACGTCGCTAATATCGTCGGTTACCGTCGCCGGGCCGACGCCGTCGCTCGGACAGCGCGTTCCGGAAAAAACCGTTCTCGCCGGGACGACGTAAACGTCGTTCAGTTGGACGCTTCGGGTCGAACCGGCGCGGTATTTGTACAAGTCGACGCTTAAGTCTATAGAATAACGCAAGTTCGTCTGCTCGACATACGGCGCCAAATGGGTATGCGGCGACACGCAGGAATTCGCGCGTTCGCTCAGGCTCGGCAGCTTGTCGAAGACCGAATGATAATTTTGCAGCGCGACGCCCCATTGCTTTTGGTTGTTCATACATTGCATCCGACGGGCCGCCTCGCGCGCCGCTTGCACCGCCGGGAGAAGAAGGCCGATCAAAATCCCGATAATCGCGATCACGACCAACAGCTCGACCAACGTAAAACCGCAAATCGGACTCGCGTCCAAACCGCCTCGCCGCCGCGTTTTTACGGTCTTTTCTATTTTCGCCATTCTCTTTTTTCCGTTTTTATTTCACAAGTTCGCTAAACTCGCGTAAAAATTAAACTCGCCTTCCATTATACCGGAAAAACGCGGCGCCAAAAGCGGGGGGAACAAATCCCAACCGTTTTTGTCAACTTGCCGAAAGCGCGCGTTTTCTCTCGCTATTTTTCGTTTCTTATCTATTTACCCCAAACTCCGAAACGCGGCGTCGAAAAAAAATCAAAAAAAGCGGTCGCGGAGAAAAAAACGCTGGAAAACGGGCGGCGTTTCCGTTATAATCGAAGGAAAATCGCCCCCGACTCGACGGCGAGGGCGACGCGCCATTTTTAGCACATTTTCGTTTCACGGAGCGTTTTATGAACGTTTATTTAGGGATCGACGTCGGCACGTCCGGCGTTAAGGTGTTGGCCGTTCGCGCCGACGGTACGATTCTCGCTAGCGGCGTCGGGGAATACCCGCTTTACGCGCCGCGTCCGCTTTGGTCGGAGCAAAACCCGGACGACTGGTGGAACGCCGTCGTTAAGGTCGTTCCGGAAGTCGTTGCGAAAGCGGGCGTTAAGGGAAGCGACGTCAAGGCGATCGGGCTTTCCGGGCAGATGCACGGCTCCGTTTTTCTCGACAAAAACGACGCCGTTATCCGTCCGGCGATCCTTTGGAACGACCAACGCACCGCCAAGGAATGCGTCGAAATCGAAGCGGCGGCGGGCGGTCGCGACAAGCTGATCGAAATGGTCGCAAACCCCGCGATGAGCGGCTTTACCGCGCCGAAAGTCGTTTGGCTCCGCAACAACGAACCGGAAAATTTCGACCGCGTCGCCAAGGTTCTACTCCCGAAAGACGAAATCCGCCGCCGTTTGACCGGCGAATACGCGACGGAAGTTAGCGACGCCAGCGGAACGCTCTTCCTCGACGTCGCGAATCGGCGTTGGTCGAAACCGCTCCTCGACGCGCTCCAACTCGACGAATCGATTCTCCCGACCGTCTTCGAATCGGAAGACGTTACGGGCAAACTGACGCCGCAAGTCGCGGAACAACTCGGCTTAACGACCGACTGTCTCGTCGTCGGCGGCGCGGGCGACTGCGCGGCGGGCGCGGTCGGGAACGGAATCGTTCGCAGCGGCGTTCTCTCGACTTCGCTCGGCACGAGCGGCGTAGCGTTCGTTCACTCGGACGAAGTTAAATACGACAAACTCGGGCGCGTTCACACGTTCTGCCACGCCGTTCGCGGCAAATGGCACATGATGGGCGTTACGCTCTCGGCGGCGGGCTCGCTGCAATGGTTCCGCGACGCGCTTTGCCCGGAACTTTACGAGAAAGCTAAAGCAAGCGGTCAAAACGTTTACGAACTTCTGACGGCGGAAGCGGCGGCGACGCCGATCGGCGCGGACGGGCTCTTCTTCCTCCCGTATTTGAGCGGAGAACGGACGCCGCACGCCGACCCGAACGCTCGCGGCTGCTTCGTCGGGCTCACTCTTTCGAGCGACCGGGGCCGAATCGCGCGCTCGATTATGGAAGGCGTCGCTTACTCCTTGCGCGAAGCGATCGACATTTTTCGCGGTCTCGGCGTTCCGGTCGGCGAAATTCGCGCTTCCGGCGGCGGCGCGAAGAGCCCGTTCTGGCGCCAAATTCAAGCGGACGTTTTCGGAAGCAAAACGACGACGCTCAACTCGGAAGAGGGCCCGGCGTTTGGCG
>JAFSFF010000085.1 GCA_017435375.1 Thermoguttaceae bacterium | reverse complement strand
GCGGCGCTCGTCGCGGCGCTTTGGTTCGGCGTGCGACGTTCGGCCCTCGATTTTTCGAGCGCGCGTATGTCGATTCTCGCCGTTTCGCGAACCTTGATTGGCCTGGCCGTGATTTTTGCGTTGGCGGGTTTGACTTTAGGCCTTCCGTCGACGCGGCGCGAAGCGATTTTTTTGATCGACGCGAGCCAATCGGTCGACGAGGCGTCGCGACAAAAAATCGAGCGTTTTATTGGCGATGTAACATCCGAGGATTCAACGATTAACGTTAAAAAACTTTACTTCGCCGGACGCGCTGCAAACGAAGTCTCGGAATTGACGGCGGACGACCGAAACGCGACCGATCTCGAAGGCGCGCTTCTGACCGCTTTTGCGGCGGCGGACCCGACTTGCGTTTCGCGCGTCGCGCTTTTTTCGGACGGCGTCGAAACGGTCGGCGACGTTTCGCACATCGCCTCCGAGAGCGTCGTTGTGTCGACGATTCCTTTGGCGGCCTCCGAGAAACCGGAAACACAAGTTTCGAAACTTGTTTTACCGCAAAGGGTTAGCGAAGGCGAGTCGTTTCGCGCGCAGGCCGTCGTTCGCAGTACGGTCGCCACGACGGGCGTCGTTTCTTTCTTTCAAAACGGCGCTTTGATTTCGTCGCGTGAAATTTCCGTCGAGGAAGGCGAAAACGTTTACGAATGCGATATGACGTCGAACGGAAAAACAAAGGAAATCGAGGTTGTCGCAACCGTTGAAACGAAAGACGATACGTATGTAGATAATAACTCGGCAAGCGGTTTAACGTTAACCGACGGAAAGCCGCGCGTTTTGGCGATCGCGAGCGAACCGACGAATTTGCGAAACTTTGTCGCGGCTCTTGAATCGCAAGATTTTTCCACGGAAGTCCGTCCTATTGAAGGCTTTCCGTCGGACGTCGCCGAGTTGGAAAACTTTGACGCGGTCTTCTTTTCGGACGTTCCGGCGACCGCGCTGACGCTGCGCCAAATGGAAGCGATTCGCGCTTATGTTCGCGATTTTGGCGGCGGCTTTTGGGCGGCGGGGGGCGATTCTTCCTTTGCGCTCGGCGGGTATGCGAAGACTCCGCTCGACGACGCGTTGCCGTTGCGTTCCGATTTCGAGAAAGAAAAAGAGAAGCCAAGTCTTGCGATCACGTTGGTTATCGACCGTTCCGGTTCGATGGAGGGCGAGAAATTAGAGTTGACGAAAGAGGCGGCGAAAGGCGTCGTCGAGCTGTTGTCGCCGCGCGATTTTATTTCGGTCGTCGCTTTTGACGACGCGCCGCGTCAAGTCGTTCCTTTACAATTAGTTACGTCGCCGTCGGTTATTGCGGAAACGATCGGTTCGATCGTTTCGTCGGGGTCGACGAACGTTTACGCGGCCTTGAATCACGCCGCGGAGGATTTGGCGCGCGCTAACGCTAAGTTTAAGCATATCATACTTTTAACGGATGGGAAAAGCGCGCCGGGCGATTACGAAAAGTCGATTCGCAAGGCGACCGACGCGGAAATTACCGTTTCGACCGTCGGGATCGGCGATTGCGACCGTTTTCTCCTTGAAAAATTGGCGGCCGACGGCGCCGGGCGGTTTTATCATTGCGCCGACGCGCGGTCGACTCCGCAGATTTTCGCGCGTGAAACTAAGCTGGCCGACCGCTCCGCGTTGAATGAAGAACCGTTTTTGGCGACGTCGGAAGTCGCCGGATTAAAGATGTTAGACGGCGTCGATTTTGACGCGGCGCCTCCTTTGCTCGGGAACGTCGTCGCGAAACCGAAGCCGACGTGCGAGGTTGCGTTGACGACCGAAAACGGCGAGCCGCTCCTCGCGCATTGGCGATACGGGCTCGGCGTCGCGGTTGCGTTTACTTCCGACGTCGACGGGCGATGGTCGGCGGAATGGTTCGATTGGCCGGACTTTTCGCAATTTTGGCGCAGATTATTCGGTTCGCGGCGCGTTCGAAGGACGCGACGTCGCGCCTAACCGTTGCGACAAAAGGAAATGCTACGACCGTTTCGTTCGATTTGCGCGATCGTTACGGGCAATTTTTAAACGACGCGGAGACAAAAACGGTCGTTGTCGACGGCGCGCAAAATCGCCGCGAGCTGCCGACGCCGCAACGCGGGCCCGGGTTTTATCAGGTTTCGTTTTCGACGGAACCGGGCGTAAAATACGCGTTGCAAACGACTTCGGTAAAGAACGGCGAAACGCTTGCGACGCATAGTCGCGTTTTCGTTGCTCCGAAGGGGCGTGAAACGGACGTTGCGCCGACGAACGAGAAAGCGCTGCGGGAAATTGCCGAAAAGTCGACGGGCGCGTTCGACCCAACGCCGGAAGAATTTGTCGCGTCCTTCGCAAACGTCGGCGACGCTAAGGTTTCGAAGTCGCTACGCGGCGTCTTGCTTTGTTTTGCGTTGACGCTTTTTGTGTTCGACGTTTATTTCCGCCGCATTAACTCGTATAAAATCGATAATTAGAATTTTAAACTGAAAGAAAGAGATAGACGATGCAAAAGAAAAATAACGAATTCGAGAGTCGCGCCGAAAATTTTCGACGTTTGACGCGCGAGGTGCGGCGGCGTTTTTTCTATCGCGCGGCTTTGGAATCGGCGTTGCTAAGTTTTTTGTTGGCGGCTCTTACGGGGATTGCGTTCGCCGGCGTTTGCGCGTTGGGCGAGTTGGCGACGCCGCGTCCGGGAACGTTTGCGCTCGCGGTTTTCGGGATCGGCTGCGTCGCGACTCTGCTTTCGATTTTTTTAACGGATTTCGAACGCAACGCGCCAGAAAAAGCTATCGACGCTCGTTACTCCTTTGACGACCGATGTTTAACGGCGGGCGACGTCTTGCGACAAACCGAGAAACGCGAACCGACGCCGATCGAACGTTTGCAACTTGAAGATTGTTTCGAACGCGTTGAAAACGTTCGGGCAAGCGACGTCGCGTCAATTAAACCGAAGCGCGCGAAGGCGCAATCGTTCGCTCTTGTTTGCGCTTTAATTGCTTTTGCCGCAATGGTTTGGGAACCGTTCGCTTCGCAAGCCTCCGGGGGCGTTCCGAATGAAACGGTCGCCGACGTTTTACAAGAGTTACGCGACGTCGTATTGCCGGCGGTTCAAGAAT
>JAFSFF010000011.1 GCA_017435375.1 Thermoguttaceae bacterium | reverse complement strand
GCAAGACGCGCGCCCTGGAATGCGGCGACGTCGTTCCCCATATCCATCATCGTCGACGTTCGAGCTGGCGTCCCGGCGGCGACGACGTCCAATATATGAACAGTTGTCTTCAAAAAACGAGCGTCAAGCGACAAGACGGCGTCGAGTCGGACGTTAAACTCGACGAAAAACCGGCCGAAACTTTGTCGGAGACGCCCAAAAAGAAACGCGCGACGCGCAAAAAAAGAAAGGAAGAAAATGAAAACGATTAAAAGCAAACTCTTAGCGGCGGCGGGACTTGCGGCACTTCTGAGCGGGACGGCTTTCGCCCAAGAAGTTAAACCGTGCGCTCCGGCGCAGACCGTCGTCGCGGAAACGATCGAACCGTGCGCGCCGGCGCAAGCCGTCGTCGAAGAAAAATGCGAACTTCCCGTTTACGAGCCGTCGCCGTGCGCTCCGGCGCAGACCGTCGTCGCGGAAACGGTCGAACCGTGCGCTCCGGCGCAAACCGTAAGCTGCGAGCGCGAACCGGTTTGGGTCGGCGCTCGCTTCGAATGGGTCGTCGCCCCGCCCGAACGCGCGACGGTCGTCAAGCGTCGCGTCGTTAAGAAAACCGAAGTCGAACGTATCGCCCCGCGTAAAGGCGAACGCCGCGAAGCGAGTTTCCGAGGCGGGTTCTGCGACGTTATGTCCGATTGGCGCGGCGACGTCGTTCTCGACCGATTTTTCAAACGCGAATTCGGACGCGCTGTCGACGTTCGCGTCGAACGAACCGTTTCGATCGACTACGAAAAACGCTAATTCTTAGGAGACGCCCCTATGAAAAAACTGCGATGGACAATTTTGGCGGCGCTGGCTTTTCTCGGGGCGAATCCCGCTCCCGCGAGCGCGGGCGGCTCGAAACGCATTGACGACGTCTATGCCGCGGTCGTTCGCGTGTCGCATTCAAACGGCGTCGGCACGGGATTTGTCGCTTACGACGACGGTCGAAATTATTGGATTCTCACGAATAGCCACGTCGTCGGAACTTGTCGTAAAATTCAAGTCGAATTCTTTTGCGACAACCGCCCGTTCCCGGTCGACGGGGTTGTTCGCGCGAACTTTTTCTCGTCGAGACCTTGCGACTTTGCGATCGTTCTTACGCCGAAAGAGTCGATTCCGTTCGACGTTCCCGTTCTTAAACTCGGTTGCCGCGACGCGCGGCCCGGAATCGACGCGCAGGTCGTGTCCGCCGGCTGTCCTAACGGACGTTGGGTTTACGGTTGGGCCGGATTCGTTAACGCTTATAGTCGAAGCGTTTGCGAATTTACGCCCGTGTCGATTCCCGGCATGTCCGGGTCGCCGTTATGCGAGATTCAAGACGGCGAGGTCGTCGTTACCGGCATTGTTACCTATCGTTTGAAATACAACGACGAAACCGGCCGAGACGTTTCCCGAGGCGGCGCGATTCCCATTTCGCATTTTTACGACGCGTTGCTGCGCGTCGAGCCGACGGCGCACGAGCAGACCGGCGTTCCGGAAAACGCGGAACCGCTCGCGTTTACGTGCGACGCGCCGCCGTCGCATATCGCGGCGGTCGCCGTAATGGAAGACCGTTCGATGAAGGGCGACGAATACGCGTTCGCGACGCCGGCCGGACTCGACGCCGCGCTTCGTTCGGCGTCCGTCGCCTTCAAACCGGACGCGCAACCGCTTGTCCAAGACGACTCCGCATCGCAAGACGTTGACGCCGTTTCGAATCCAACGGAGTTTATTACGGTGAACGACTTCCCTATTCCCGCTTTGGAAGAATCGACCGCGGTCGTCCCGGAAAAAAAAGAAGAAAAAAATTTTTCTTCTTCCGCGCAAAACGAGGACGGACAAACTGTCGGCGAAACCTTGTCCGAAAGTTGGTCGGTCGAGCGGAGCGACGAACGCGAAATCGTTACAACTCCTTCGTTTACATTGCGAACCGACGAAACGAAAGCGGAGCCGACGAAGGATCGCAACGATCTCGATTGCGACGGATTCTTACGATTTCATCTGCGCGAAGGCGACGTTCCTCCGAACGCGAAAGCGTCGGAAGAGCCTTCGGTTCCCTCAAAGTCTAACGGCGGCGTTTTGAAAAAGAAATACGAAGAAAAGAAGAACGACGCGTTCGAATCGGCTTCCGAAATGGTCGACGCTAAACTGGAAGAAATCAAAGCGTCTCTCATCGAGTCGTGTCGAGCAGCGGCGCTTGCGTTCTTTTGGCTGACGTCGGGAGCGATTCTTGCCGCGTCGAGCGTTTTGTTTTTATTCGTTCGCGTCGTCGCTCCAACGCTTGTTTGGGCGTTAAATAAATTAAAGACGGCCGTTTACAATTCGATACAAAGCAAGATTTCGAACAACGAAGTCGCCGACGACGCGGCGCCTCAACCCGCGGAAAAGAGCGTAAAGAAAAGAACAAATGGCTCGAATGTCAAAAGATAAAGGAGCTCGCGGCGAACGCGAGTTGGCGGTAAAATTCGAAGAGATATTCGGATGCAAGGCCCGCAGAGGACGACAATTTTGCGGGTCGCCCGATTCTCCGGACATTCAAACGACGTTGCCGGGCGTCCATCCGGAATGCAAACGCGTCGAGCGATTCAATCTTTACGACGCGATGGATCAAGCGACCGCCGATGCCGGGGACAAGGTACCGATTGTGTGTCATCGAAGAAATAAGAAAGACTGGATTCTGTGTATGAAATTAAAAGACGCGCCAAAGTTCGCGCAACTGATTTCAGATTTTATGAATCGAAAGGAAACGGGAGATGAAAATGAAATTTAAGGATTTGATTTCCGTCCTCCAAAAGTACGATCCGGAATTGGATATTCACGTTCGAGAAGATTGGAGTTACTACAAAGAATCGGGAGTCTCATACTGCGAACCGGTTGTTACAAAGTATGCTCGTACAGAGTATAACACTTTACTCACCGAAGACGAGGGCGACTTAATCCCACTCGATATGTTAGACGACGTCATTGTCGACGCCGTAGCCGCGCTTTGCGAAAAGCAAAACATTGAGTATCACAGCCCGTCATACGACGGCGAAGAGCCGAGCGAAAAGCAAAAAGAAATCGAAAAATTGGTTCGCGATTCCGTCGAGTATGTTTACATTCTTGGCTGACAATGCAACCATTTTTGCAACCTCCGAGGTTCCAATTATCCGTGCAACCATTCCTGCAACCGCCTAGTTGTAAGTTGTTATTCTACAACGGCATTTAAAACCCTAGCAGGGGCCCTTCAAAGTAACATCCACCCCGCCGGCCCGCTCTTCGCCTACCAACGTAACGCGGCGACGTCCGAACCGCACGCCCTTCCCGCTCCCGGCCCGGAACGCTTGCACCGACCGACCGAAGCGCCCGCCGAACTTATCGCCCCGGCGAATATGCCGAACTTTTCCGGCGGTTACGACGGCGGGTGCGAAGTCTCGTACTACGGCGAATGGTTCGACGGCAACCTCGCGGAACGGAACGAGTTCTTCGAAGAACTCGGCGAATATAAAGCCCGCGCCGCCGAAAGTTACGACCGTTGCTCCGACCCGCTTCCGGAAATTGTCTTCTTGAACGGTCAACCCTGGATTATCGCCCCGACCGGAACCGGCGGCCGCGGCGGTAAACCTCGATTTCGCTTCCGTTTGCAACGCGGCGGCGTTACCCTTTTAATTCACAACAACCCGAAAGACAAATATCCCGCCGTCCGCGCTCGGTTCGGCTACGAGGCGCTTTTCGGTCGCGATTTGGTCGACGTTAACAACGAAGTTCGAGAACTCCTAAACGTTATCGGGCTTGACGTTACAAAAGAGATTCTCGGTCGCGTCGATATGCAAGTTACTTTGGCGACGAAGTTCGATTGGGTCGCGAAAGCGTTCGACGAGGGCCGAATCGTCGCCCGCGTTCGTCAGTGGAACCGCTGGGATCGCAACGTCGACGACGGCTTAACGCTTCAATCGCTTCGCGGCGGTTCGACGTTGCAAGTCGCGATATACGACAAGTTAAAAGAATGTCTCGACAAGCGCGACGAACAAAAACTGGAGGACTTGAACCCGCTTTTCGACGGCGCCGACGAGTACGGTTTGACGCGAATCGAGTTCCGGTTCAAGCGGGAAGCGTTGAATTACTTCGACTTACAAACGGTCGAAGACTTCGCCGAACGTATGCCGGACGTCGTCGACTACGTCACGCGGCGCTGGTTCCGGATTCTGAAAACGCCGAAAGTTCGCGGTCGCGAGAACAAACAAGACGTTTCGCAAGAGTGGGAATGGGTTCAATTTGCGTTCGAGTCGGCGTTTTGTCAAGGCCGCAAGTCGTCGGTTCCGCTGACCCGCGACCGTTCGAAACGTATCGACAAACGGCTCCTTGTCAAGCAAGCGTTAGGTTGCCTAAGTTCCGCGACGGCATACGATAACGAGGTATCGACGATGACTCTAGACGAATTCCAAATTTTCGTTTTACAAGCTGTAAACGACGCGATTCCGGAGCTTTACAAAGATTACCTTCGCAAACGCGCGGATTACAATATAACGAAAAACGGCGAGTGCGACGTTCCGGAGCGCGAACTTCTCGCAACCGCCGACGAAAGCAGACCTTACGAAAGGATTCCATTTTAATGGAACCTAAACTCGCGTCCGATATTGCGGGCTTTTTAGCCTATGGTTTTTCCCTCGGCACGGCGCTTTGCTGGTTAGGTTATTGCGCCAAGTCGTTTTACACTTTCTCAAAATAGGAGAAATAACAATGAACGTTACGAAAAAACTTCGCGAAACCGCTTCTAGCGCTTGGACTTCCGTTAAGCGCAACGGTTCGAAACTCGTCTCGAAAGGCGCGGCTTGCGCGGCGGTCGTCGGCTCGTGCGCTTACGGCGTTTCGGCGATGGCGCAAGATACCGAGACGTGGCCTACCGCGGATACGGTTTTGAACGGTTTGAAAGGCGAACTCGGGCCGTGGGTTACGATGGCGATTACGGTCGGCGTTTCGGTTTTCGTGTTGAAGCTCGGTTACGGTTATGCGAAGCAATTCCTGACTCGCTCTTGACGCGCTGAAAGGGGGGCGACCGATGCGCAATGTCTTGACCTTATTGACGTTATGCGTCTTAGCATTAACGACTTCGAACGTTTTCGGGGAAGTTTACGACGAGTCGAAACGCACTGAGCGTTTAGGTTTAAGCTATTACGACGGTCGCCCCCTTTACGTCGTTATGTTCGGTTATACGGGCGGTTCTAACGGCGAGCCGTCGATCGGTTATTCGATGGCGTACTATCGTATGTACACCGGCGATAATTTGGACGATTTTGGTACGAAAGATTTTGACTTTTACGAGGCGAACGGTCGAATGGCGACCGTTCGCTACGGCGATACTAGTGTGTCCGAACGCTATTTTTATTCGGTAATCGACGCCGACGGTATGATCGTTTATGCCGGCAACCATCCTAATTATACCGAGCCTTACGTCGGCTGGACGCGCGATCTTTTGAAGAAGTACCCGCCGCCTAAATTTGGCGGCGGCGATTTAGCGGTCGAAACCTACGACAATATCCTTCCGAACGCGCAAGACTGGGCGCGTCGCGGCATATTACTCGCCGTCGCTTTGCTCGTGCTCTCGACGGGCTCAAACAAGTTCCGCGAATTGACTTCCGGCGGTTCCAACGTATCGAGCCAAGACGCAAAGAAGTCCGACGGCGCCGCGTCGCCGAAAGCGGAAAAGCCAAAACTTAAGAAGAAAATCGATACGACGGAATACCTCGAGCTGGAACACGAAAATCCCTATCGCCTGCGAACGCCGCGCGAACTTCGCGAAGAACGAGCGCAAGAAGACCGAGAACATACCGAACGTCAAAGAGTTATGACCGACGAAGAAGCGCTTCGCGAGGCGTATATTAGCGGCGATTATTGGGGCAAGAGCTTTTCCGACGAGGTGCGCAAGAGTAACCGCGAGCTTTACGAAGCGTTCGACAAAATGGACCCGTTCACGCGTCGGCTTTTGATACAAAAGTTCGACGAGATGAGTTTCACCAAAGAAGCGACGCTTCTTAAATCGTACAACAAAGACGTTTACGGGTTCGCAGACGACAATATCGGCAATCCGTTCGAAGGCGACGACGAGGAGGACGGCGAGCCGCCGTTTTAACGATGGAAACGGAACTTCAATCGGAACAACTGTTACACGCGCTCGTATGCTCGGTTTGGTTCCTAATCGGGCTGATTTGCAGTTATATTTTGAACAAAGGTTAACGACGACAATGCTTTACCTTACATCGTTTTACGTTTTATCGAGCGTCGTTTCCCTTCTCTTCTTAACGGCGGCGATGTTATGCGGCGACAACCGATAATTTTAGCGGCGTTTTTCGCGTTTTTCCTCGCGACCTTCGCGCCGATCCGCGCGCAAGAGTCGGCGTCGACGAACGAAAACGCCGGAATTATGTTGACGTCGACCGACGGTGTCGCGTTTACGTCCCTCGAGGCGCTTGCTCGCGATTATTGCGGTTACGCGTCGTCGCCTCCTTCCGGTTTTTCATTAAACTATTATCAGCTCGGACTTGTCGACCTCCCCGACCCCGGCGTTTACGACTGTTGGCTCTTCGCATACGGTTTTTTAAGTTCGGTCGAATCGAACGGAACGATAACGGCGGCCGGCGGAAAACTCGGTCAACTTGTCGTAATTCGTTTAGGTAACGGGAATTGGGCGACGACCAGCGGAATTGGAACTGTAAACGTCGCCTCGGGATATTGGCCGGTTTATTTTCGTATCGTGGACGGAGATTTGCAAGGCGTAACGTTTTACGGCAATTCTAACGTTGCCGATCTCGATTGCGGCGTCGCGTCCTCGTTTATGTCCAACTTCCGTGATTTCGTTGTCGCTTCCCAAAATCTGCCGATTACCGATAGCGTCATAACGTCGCTTTACGATTACGCAAGACTCAATAATTACGAAACTTATGACGCGGACGGCGGCGGCGTTATCGACCTAGTCGAGTGGGTGCGCGGCGGCAATCTTAGCTATTGGCAAGACGACGTTAAATCCTCCGACCCCGGCTGTAAATGCGGCGCTTGTTGTAGTTGCGAGTGCGTTTGCGGTCAATGGAGCGGCGCCGAGTGCGGCAAAACGCCCGACGCTTGCGATTGTCATAAACTCGACGAAACTTGCACTTGCGGCGATTATTGCTGTTTGCATAAATGCAAGTGCGGCGCGCACCTCCCCGGCGAAGCGCACGGGAACCATCAAAACGAAAAACCCGGTTGCGACGAAAGCGACGGCGAAGACGGTTGCGATTGTCATAAAACCGACGATCCGGAAGAAGAAACTTGCACTTGCGCTAATTATTGCTGTAAACACACTTGCGCCTGTAAAAAATGCGGCGACGGGACGCACTCCGCGCATAAAAACGACAACGGCTCGTGCGACGGCACGTTTGAAAATTGCTCTGATTGCCACGAAGAAGAGAATCCGGACGACGAAGAATGCACGTGCGCTAACTATTGTTGTTACCACACTTGCGCTTGCCCGGTTCACAAAGATAAATCGGCGTCGGAACATTCGCAACACGGCAACAATTCGCCGACGTGCGACGGTACGACCGGTAGCGGCGGTTGCGATTGCCACGAAACAACCGACGACGAAGAATGTACGTGCGCAAACTATTGTTGCGCCTGTAAATGCGAGTGCAAGAAGTGCAAGGCGGCGGGCTTCTGTTCCGGAAATCACAAAAACGGCGATTCGAAATGCGACGGCGTCGCGAGCGGTTCGACTTACTGTTGCGACTGCCACGCGTCGGGCAATCCGGAGAATCCGGAAGAAACGCCTTGCACGTGCGCTAACTACTGTTGTTATCATACTTGCGAGTGCAAACGTTGCGCTTCCTTTCCCGCCGCGTCGCACTCGCAACACAAAAACGGCTCGCCGACGTGCAACGGTACAACGGGTAGCGGCGGTTGCTCCTGCCATCAAGACGACTTTCCCGAAGGCGACGTTCCGACCGCCGCGCGAAACGAAAAGTTTATCGAAAATTCCGAGTTCGACGAACACTATCGGCGATTATCGGACGCTTTAGAACAAAAGTTTGGTTTTTCCATTTTTCAAAAAAACTACGGAAGTTTCCAAGGCGACGCGAAACTTCCAACATTCCAAACGCCGCGCATTTTCGACCGTACCGGCGTTACGATCGACCTCAATAAAGCGGCGGAAAATAAAACATTAGCGATGTTGCGCGGTATCCTTGTCGCGATGCTGTGGTTTTTAACCTTTGCGCGGATTTTTAACTCACTCCGCGAGGTGTTTGGTTAACGATGTTTCCGATATTATTCGCTGCCGACGAGCCCGGTAAAAATTGGTTTTCCAGCGCTTTTGAATGGCTTTTCGAAAATCTGAAAGGCCTTTTCGATTGGGCTTTAACGACAATTTATAACATCGTTTTGGAAGTCGCGGAGTTTGTTTTCGAACAGCTCGTAAACCTTTTTATTTACGCGCTTAACTTGTTTCCGGACGCCGATTTTTCGAAATTCGAAAGCAATATTAACGCGTTTTTAAAGATTCTTGCGTCGCTCGATAGTTTGGTTCCGATTTCCGAAGCGTTCGACTGTATGCTTTTCCTAATCGCTTATTATACGGTATATACGATAATTTACCTAGTGATTAAATTGATTCCGTCCGTTGGTTGACGACTTATGACGATTAAAATTATCTACGGTAAACCCGGTAGCGGCAAGAGTTACCACGCCGTTAAAACGCTCGTCGGAATCCTCTGCGATTGGGCCCGCGTCGAAAAGGAAACCGGCGAGCCTTACGCGCAACGGCTTTTCACGAACCTATCGTTTAACCGCGACGCCGTCAAGGCTTACGTCGACAAGAACGCGGGCGTCGATTTTGACGTCGACCGCTATTTAAACATTTTAGACGACGATTTTTTCACGCCGCCGGTCGCCAAGCGCGACGAAAAAGGTCAGTTCGTTTACGACAAACAAGGCGAGCAACAGTTCGATTTCTGGTGGGATAAATTTCCGGACGACGCGCTCATCGTAATCGACGAAATACATAAACTTCTGGGTTCCGAGTTCGCCTATATTAAGGCGGTTCAAGAGACGGCGGCGCTCCGTAACTATATGGCGCAACATCGCCATAAACGCCACGATTGGATACTCATCACGCAAGATAAAGACCAGATCGCCCGCCCGGTTTTGCGTATGAGCGAAGAAGCGGTTCACGTTTTCAATATGAAAACGATGACGCTTCCCTTCCCGATTTCGATTCCGATGGCCGACGTCGAAACGTTCTTAAAGGGATTCGGCGTAACCCGTCAAGTTTATCGAGTTAGAGCCGGAACTTACGGGAGTTCCGGCAACAAGGTAACCTACGACGGCCCGATTCAAGTCGTCGTGATGTCGCAAGAGATTTTCGCGCTTTATCAATCGGTAACGATGGCGTCGTCAAAGCTCGACATAACGGGAGATAGAGCGCTTCCGTTCGTCGGTCGTTGGGGCGCCGTGCGATGGTTTGCCATGAAACACGGCCCGCACTTGGCGCTGAAAACGTTCTGCGCGGTCTTTATTTTCGGCGCCGTTTACGATACCTTTTTGAAGCCGTTAGGCGTGGGGAAACGTCCGCAACCCACGAAAAATAAATCGGTTAGAACGGTAAAAAATCCCGAAAATGTAAGCGCTTTACCGCAAGAAGCGCCGATAATATTACCGGAGGAAATAGCGCCGGAAACGTTGCCCGAAAACAATTTAGCAACGTCTTTCGCCCCGATTTCACCGCCGGAAACCTTGCCTAAACTTGCGTCGGCCCCGTTCGGCGTTCAAGCGTTTTTCACGGATCGGATTATTTCCTCGACCGGCGCCTATAAAATAGGCGAACTCGTTGAAATAGCTCGATTTGGAGAAAATACCGATGACACGGACGTTATCGAAGAGCGCTTGGAACAGATTAACGTTAAGCGACGCGAAATTTTATTTGAAGGCGGTCGGATTTGGTCGCGCAAAGGGTTTGAACCGCCGATTTTGCCTCCGGAACCTATTGTCGATACTGGCGTTGGCAACGTCGACCTTATTCGCGACGGGTTGCCGCTCGACGTCGTTCTTCCGCCCGTCCCCGAAACCGGAGCCGACCGCGTTCGCGACGTCGCAAACGAAACAAATTGAAGGAGTTCGCGCCAAAGGGCAAAAGCTGACGTTCGCCTTCGACGGCGTACCGCTCCGCGCCGCGCTCGAAGAGATTTCCGACGTCGGCGGTTGCGAAGTCTTTTGCTCGGCGGAAGTTGCGAACCAACCCGTTTCCGGATACTTCGCGCTTCGCGACGTCGCCGATTTGGTTCCGCTCCTTGCAAGAACGAACGGACTGCAGTGCGTCGAGACTCGCGGCGCTTTTTACCTGACCGCCGACGTAAACGACGCAAACGCGATGGTTCCGCGCGTTTACCGACTCCCGCCCGGCGAACCGAACCGCCTGCAAAAAGCCCTTGAAAGCGTTTTGTCGAAAGAAGGCGAACTGACGATAACCGGTTCAAGCGTCGTCGTTTACGACAACTTAGACGTTCAAGACTCGGTCGCGCAACTTGTCGACGCCTTGACGCATAATCAGTCGGCGACGTACCTTTGCGACGTGTACTTCCTTCGCCTTAAATACAACGATTACATTAATTTAAGCGCCGACTTGGAAATAAATTCGTCGCTCGACTTGTTGGAGGGCGGTTTCGACTTCGACGATTTGTTGTCGCTTTACGCAAGCGGCGACGCTACGAACGGTCGCAATCGGGTCGACCAACGCCCCGCCCTGTTGCTTTCGGACGGTCGCGAAACGACGTTAAGCGTTGGTAGCGAAATAGTTAGAGAGAAGACGCAAGTTTCCGCGGAAGGCTATTCCAGCACGTCCGGCTACGAACGTTTTCAAGACGGTTTGGAACTGAAGTTGACGCCGCATAAACTAAGCGCCGGTCGCGTCGCGCTCGACGTCGACTTGTCGATTTCGACCTTTGACCAGTCGGAAAAATCGGGCGCCGAAACGATTCCAAAGTCCGATAAAACGGAACTTATCGCGCAAGGCTTAGTGCTGACCGACGGCAAGTTGTCGTACTTGGGGAGTATCGACCGCCGCGACGAGTCGAAAGGCTTGGGCGTGTTTTCGTTCTCGCAAACGAGAAATAGCGACGTGCTGACCGTCTGGGGACGTGTTCGCGAAGTCAAGAATTAACAGGAGTTACAACGATGATTGCAACAATTTACGGCGATTACGAATATGGGGTTACGTATTATAGCGTTGACGAGATTGTCGACCGTCTCGTTAAAGGACGTCGCGTTATTACGAATATTCCGCTTAACCGGGACGCCGTCGGCGCTTACGTCAAGAAGAAACGCGGTCGCTTCGACGCTTCGCGTCTCGTGTTACTGAACGACGCGGAACTTTGTAGAAGTCCTTGGGACGCTCGCTTTCGTTCGAAAAAAGCGTCGATTGTGATTCGCGAAACGCCTAACCTAAGCGATAACGAGTATTATAACAGCTTGCCTTTCGCATCTTTGCAACATAGGCATAACGCTCAAGATTGGCTATTTTGCGTTTACGATTGCGACGCTTCTTTTAGTCGTAACTGCCTTTTACACTGCGATTATGCGATTCGTGTTTTGCAAACGCTTTCTCGGCGTGGGAATTGTCGGGGATTGGAATTGTTTCGAGGCGCGTTTCAATTTAACGTTGGATTTTACGAAGGCGTGTCGTATGGACGTTATAATTTTTTCGAGCCTGAAATTTGCGAACTGATTCCAAGCGTCGAAGTTAAGAACTGAAAGGAAGTTAAATGCGCAAAACTGTTAATGATTTTTACAACTTATGGCGTTTAAAGTTAAAAAAACTCTACTTCGAAAAAGTCGGCTTTTCCGGCGACAATCGCGATTTAATGGCGGCTCATCTCGCGGAGTCTTGGTTTGCGCTTATGTTTTGCGTTGCGCGGATTTACGGCGAGTTTGTCGACTTCGAACGCGATTTTTATAAGTTGCCGAAATCCGAACAGAATTTGCCGACGTTAGAGAGCATTTTGGCCGCCTGCTCGGACGAAGAGACTGAACGGCTTTTCGAGGAGACGCAAAAGAAGTTTGAAGGCGATTTTTTCGCTTTTATTTACTATGAGCGCTTTTTGCGCCCGAGTTACGTTTTGGGGCTTAAGGCTATTTGGATTTCGGAAGCCGGTTATCGAAGAGTAGACTGGAAAGCGTTAGAAGACGCCTTAAAAGATGAGGACGAAGAAGATGCGTAAAACGCCTGAAGATTTT
>JAFSFF010000084.1 GCA_017435375.1 Thermoguttaceae bacterium | reverse complement strand
GCGTTCCGAGCGCGCCGCCGACGAGGCTCCGATGAAAATCTCTTCGATTCATTGCGAAAACTTTCTTGCGTAAAACGTTGAAAATAAAACCGTTAAAAATGAACGTCGCGAAAGGTTGCGACGAGACGACGTTTATTTTTGGTTCGCCGGTTTGCGACGTTTCCAGCGGTCGCGCGGGTCTTCGGCGACGCCTTGTTTTTGCGGCGCGGGAATCAGCTGGAACGCGTCGTCGCCGAAACGCTCCTCGACGCGACGTCGCATTTCGCTCGTCATATCGAGTTTGAATTCCGGACATTTTAGCGTCGCTCGGGTTCCGTCGCGCATCAGGAGACGGATTTCGAGGTCGGAGCCGCGAGCGTTCCCGTCTTTGCCGACGCGGTACGTCTTTAAAATGTCGTAAAGCATTTTAGAGCCGCCGTTTACGATCGACGATTCTTTGAGGCAAATCGCGACGCCGCGCGTCATCTCTTGGTCGGCGTTTTCGAACGGAATCGCTTCGTCGACGAAAAACGTCGTTTCGACGTCGCCTTCGGAGTCGTCGGCGCCTTCCTGTTTTTCCTTTTCTTTTTTCTCGAGCCGACCGCGCAAAAAGACGACGGCGTCGTTCTTTAGGTGTTGACCGTATTTAGCGAACGCGTCGGCCCACATAATCGCTCGCATCGACGAATCGAGGTCTTCCACTTGGAAGATCGCGAATTGACTCGGGCGGCCGGGTTTCGGGTTCTTCGACGTTTTCACGTCGACGCCGGAGAGGGAACCGCCGATCGTCGCGAAGGCGCGGTTCGGGAACTGCGTTACCTTCGCGATCGACGAAGCGTACATCTGCAGTTTTTCGCGGCAGTCGCCCAACGGGTGCGCGGTAACGTAAAAGCCGAGCGTTTCCTTCTCGTAAGTCGCCGTTTCTTTCGCCGACCAATCGTCGACGTTCGGGAGACCGCGAAGGTTTTCCGCCATTTCCTCTTCCGGCGTTTTGGGCGCCTCCGTCGTTCCGAACGCCTCTTCGAAAAGACTGCGCTGACCGCGCGCCCGGTCTTCCGCGACCGCTTGACCGTGTTTGTAAGCCTTGTCCAGCGCTTGCATTAGCTGCGAACGTTTGGCGCCTAAACAGTCGAACGCGCCGCATTTGATCAGCGATTCGACCGTGCCGCGCCCGACGAGCTTCGTGTCGACGCGTTCGTAAAAGTCGAAAATGCTCTTGAACGGGCCGCCCTCTTCGCGAGCGCGGACGATTTCGGCGACCGCGTCTTCGCCGCAAGCCTTCACCGCGGTCAAGCCGAAGAGAATTTTGCCGTCGACGACTTTGTAGCGAGCGTCGCAAACGTTGACGTTCGGCGGGATCACTTCGATTCCCATTCGCTTGCAGTCGTCGACGTGTTCGACCGTTTTGTCGCGCTTGGTGAAGTTGCGCGCCGAAATGTCGCCGCAGAGGAGCGCCGCCATAAACGCCGCCGGGTAGTGCGCTTTCAGGTAGGCGGTCGTGTACGCGACGTTGGCGTAAGCGGTCGAGTGCGACTTGTTGAAGCCGTATCCGGCGAAAACTTTGATGAGGTCGAAAAGTTTTTGTCCGGTTTCTTTGTCGAGGCCGTTCGCGACCGCGCCGGCGATGAAATCGTCGTTGAACTTCGCGATTTTGTCGTGTTTCTTTTTACTGATCGCCTTAATGCAGGTGTACGCGCTCGAGAGCGGAATGTTCCCAAGCCGGTTCAGGATGCGCATAATCTGCTCTTGGTAGACCATAACGCCGTTCGTTTCGGCGAGAACTTCTTCCAACACAGGGTGTAAGTATTCCGCTTTTTTGCGTTTATGTTTAACGTCGACGTAGTCGTCGACCATTCCGCCTTCGAGCGGGCCCGGACGGTAGAGCGCGAGGACGGCGATAATGTCGCGGAAGTTGTCCGGACGCATGTTCATCAGAAGTTCGCGAATGCCGGAGCTTTCGAGCTGAAAAACGCCCTTGGTTTCGCCGCGGCAAAGGAGCGCGTAAGTGTCCGGGTCGTCGAGCGGAAGCGAATACGGGTCGACCGTTTCTCCGGTCGTTTCCTTGATGATGCGCACCGCGTCGGCGAGAATCGAGAGGTTGCGCAGACCGAGGAAGTCCATTTTCAGGAGCCCGGCTTTTTCGACCTCCGCGCCCTGCCATTGCGTAACGAGTTCGTCTTTCCCGGTCAGCTTTTGCACCGGAACGAAGTCGGTGAGGGCGCGCTGAGCGATGACGACGCCGCAAGCGTGCGTTCCGGCGCTCCGAGCGAGCCCTTCCGTTTGCTTCGCGTAGTCGATGAGTTCGCGAACCTCGGCGTTTTCTTCGTAAAGTTTGACGAGTTCCGGACTTTGGTCGAACGCCTTTTTAATCGTCATTTTCGGCGCGTCCGGAACGAGCTTCGTAACGGCGTTGACGTCGGCCAACGGCAAGCCGAGCGCGCGTCCGACGTCGCGAATCGCCATTTTCGCCGCCATCGTGCCGAAAACGCCGAGCTGCGCGACCTTTTCCGGCCCGTAGTGTTCCTTAACGTAGTCGATGATTTCGCCGCGTCGCGACTGTTCGAAGTCGATGTCGATATCCGGCGCTTCGATGCGGTTTTCGTCCAAAAACCGTTCGAAGAGGAGGTCGAACTCGAGCGGGCAAACGTGCGACATATTGAGCGCGTAACAGACGATCGCGCCGACGCCGGAACCGCGGGCGGTGCGGTGGACGCCGCGTTCTTCCGCGACGCGAACAAAGTCCCAAACGATAAGAAAGTACGTCGCGAAACCGAGTTTGGCGATGACGCCGAGTTCGCGGTTGAGGCGCGCCATAACCTCGTCCGAAAGCTCGCCGTCGATCAAGCGTTTCGGATTGTTGGCGTAGCGTCGCTTCAAGCCTTGAATACAAAGCTCGCGGAGGTACTCGTCCGGCGTTTTATTGTCCGGCGGAATGAAAATTGGGAAGAAGCGTTTGCCGAGTTCGAGTTCGAGGTTGCAACGGTCGGCGATTTCGAGCGAACGCCAAACCGCGTCTTCGAAGCCGGCGGCGCGCTCCATCATCTCGGCGCCGCTTTTGAGGTAAAACTCGTCGGAGTCCATCCGCATTCGGTTCGGGTCGGTGCGGAACTTTCCGGTGTTGACGCAAAGAACGAGGTCTTGCGCGTCGGAGTCCTCGCGGCGAACGTAGTGAACGTCGTTTGAGATAACCGTCGGAATACCAAGCTCTTGCGAAAGACGAAGCGTTCCTTGCAGCGCGATCTTTTGCTCCGCGATTCCGTGGTCTTGCAACTCGAGGTAATAACGGTCGCCGAACAGTTCGCGGTGCCAAAGCGCGGCGTCGCGAGCCTTGGCGTAGGATTCGGGCGAGCCGTTTCCGTTGGCGAGCGTGCGCGCGACCTCTCCGGCGAGACAACCGCTAAGGCAGATCAGCCCTTCGCTGTGTTTCTTTAGCAAGTCCCTGTCGATACGCGGTTTATAATAAAAGCCCTCCGTGTAGGCCAACGACGAAAGCAAAAGAAGGTTCTCGTAGCCTTTGCGGTTTGTCGCCAAAAGCGTGAGGTGGTAGGAGCGTTTTTCCGTTTTGTCGAAACGCGAAATCGGCGCGACGTAAGCCTCGTAGCCGAGAATCGGTTTGACGCCGACGTCGAGTGCTTTTTGATAAAATTCGAGCGCGCCGTAGAGGTTGCCGTGGTCGGTCAGCGCGAGCGCCGGCATTTCCAGCTCTTTCGCTCGAGCGAGCAACGCGTCGAGTTTTCCGACGCCGTCGAGGAGCGAGTAATGCGAGTGCGTGTGAAGGTGAACGAACGGAATCGCGCCGGACTCGGTCGGCTCCCAAGGCGTGCGAGGGGATTCGGCGTCGACGGGCGGAACTTGCGGGGCGTCGCTCATACGGAACTCCGGTCGGGTAAAACGGGCGGGTTGGGGAAGCAAGGAAAACGGCGCGAGCGGGGCGGGCGGCGAAATCGCGTTGAACCGGCGCCGCCGTCAATTAATTATAAGGAAGCGCGTTGTTTCTTCAAGCGAGGGGCGCGATTTTCTCGTCGCGTTCGTCGAAAAGATCGCGGAAAGGCGGCGCGAGCGGAGGTTGACTTCGGAGCGACCGTTATAATTGTAAAAATCTTTGCGGGGAGGGGAATTTTCGCGAAAAATCTTTAAAAAGAGAAAATTTTTCTTGCGAATCGAACGAAGAAGATTAAAATTAAAAAGAGGAACGCTCTTGTTCGAACGCTCCGCCGCCGACGCTCTCGCCGACCGCTTTTGACGGTCGCGGTTTCTTTAACGAAGAAACGGAACGCGCCGGTCGAAGCGATTTTATTGAACAAAAATAGCGATTTTTTCGATCTTTCCGGCGAAAGGGCGTCGTTTTAACGTTTGTTTGGCGGCGCGGTCGATAAAAGCGGTTGAAATTGCGGAGCGTTCGAGGTATAACTGATAAGAGCGCGTCGTTCGATCGGCGCCGCTCTTGCCGCGTCGACGCTTAAAGGACGTTCGGTCGAACGTTCGTCGCGGGGCGCGGTTCCCGTCGGCGGACGGCGACGGGCGCAAAAAATGTTTGGACGAGCGAAAACGGAAGCGCGAAACTGAGCGCATACGGTTTCGTGATCGCGTTTTTTCGGCTTCCATTCCAATCGGTTCAAAATGATTTTCGGAGAAGAAGGACTGTGCGTATGAAAAAGAGCCTATTCAGAATATTGCCCGCCGCGGCGATCGCGCTGACGTTTGTCGGCGGCGCGGCGCAAGGGGCGGAATCTGAAGTTTCCATGGAGACCTATCGGTTAAGCGACGGCGCGAACTGCTTTTTGGTTCCGCTTCGGGCGGACGCCGTCGAATCGACGTCGGAATTCGTCGACGTCGCGGCTCTGGTCGACTTCTCCGCGTCTCAATTAGATTCCGACGTTCGCGCGAAGGCGCAAGCGGCGGTCGCGTCGATGATCGCGAACCTCCCCGCGAACGCTCGCGTTCAACTCTTCGTCGTTTCGAACGAAATCGAATCGCTGACCGACGGTTACGTCGCGGTCGATTCGAAAGAACTCGGCGACGCGGTCGCTTCGTTGAAGACCCGCGCTCCGCTCGGCGCCACCGACCTTGAAAAAGCGTTCGCCGTCGCCGCCGATTCGTTCGACTTCAACGAAAACGCCGACCGCTCGATCGTTTTCGTCGGTCGCGGCGTCAGCGCCGGCGCGGCGTTCAACGAAGAAGTTTTCGGCGAAACGGTCGAAAAACTCGTCGACGCTCGCGTCCCGGTCAACG
>JAFSFF010000083.1 GCA_017435375.1 Thermoguttaceae bacterium | reverse complement strand
GCGTTGGTTCGTTTCCCGTTTTTTTTTTGCTCTCTTGGAAGCGGGAAGTAAAGCAAGCGACGGCGTTTGAACCTCCGCGTTGGGAACGTTCGAACGCCGTCGCTTCTTGCTTGGTTATTTTGCGCGTTTTGCTTGTTTTGCCGATTTTCCCCCTTTGGACGCGCAGTCGCCAAGGAACGGGCCCGCGGCGCGGGGACGCGCTCCGTCGAACGGCGTTAATTAGCGAAACGTTTTAACGCCGGTTCAAATAAAAGCGGCGCAAAATCGGGGGAAAACGGAACGCCCCGACCCGAATCAAAACGCTCGGGCGCCGACGCGGCGGCGTTACTTCGCGGCTTTTTCCGCTTCTTCGCGGTCGGCTTGGAGCGTTTCGTCGGTCGATTTCGCTTCGGAACGAATATCGTATGTCGCGTACCCGACGCGGCGAACCGCTTCGATCGTTTCGGCGTAAGGAACGTCGCAAATGTCGACGAGGCCGATTTGGTAATTTTCGCCGTCGAAACGCCCGGTCGTCGCTTGGTCGCCGTATTGGAACCAGTGGACGCCGACGAGCCAAGGGTTTAGGAGCGCGCTTCGGACGTAATTCTCGTAAGCGGCGGCCCGGGCGTCCTGCGACTCGGTCGGGCCGAGCCCGGTGTGAAAGAGGCCGCGGTCGAGCGCGCCGAAGTGAAATTCGCCGACGATGCAAGGCTTGTCGCCGCCGTCGACCGGACGGAACGAGCCGACTTCCGTTTTGTAAAAGTTGTAACTGACGACGTCGCAGTACTTTTGCGCGGCGGCGATCGCGAGCGGATTCGTCCAAGCGAAGCGGCAGCCGAGGTAAAGTTTCTTCGGCGCTTTTTCGCGGAGCGTCGCGAGAATCTCCGAAAAATATTTTTCGCAGATAACCGAGTAGAACGCGTCGCAGTCGGCGGCGACCGTTTGGGCGGCGGCTCGGACGGCGGCGTCTTGCGTTTCGTCTTGGGCGATTTCTTTTTTCGGCGCGTCGAACGGTTTGGCGGCCAACGCGTCCCAATCGGCGAACGTCGTTCCCCAAGCGGCGTTCAACGCGGCGACGTCGGCCCCGTATTTAGCGCGGAGCCAATCGAGAAACGCTATTTTGACCGGTTGCGTCGACGGCGAAGCGAGCGCGGCGCGGGCCAGCGACCCGGCGTCCCCCCAGCTGATCTCGTTGTCGACAAAGAAACCGACGCAGAACGGGTCGTTCGCGGCGAAACGAGCGAAGGACGCGTCGAGCGAACGGCGCAACGACGCCTTAAACTCCGGATGGAACGGGTCGGCGAACTTGCCCCAATAACCGGAACTGCCTTCAATTTTGGGCGAACCGATTCCGACCGTCGCGACGTAAGGCGTTCGTTGGGCGCGCTCGATCGACTCCGCCGACCAGTTGCCGATCGTGTTGAGGCCCCAACTCCGCAAGCGGCGATGCGCCAAGTCGTCGGCTTTCTTTTGCCAATCGGCGCCGAATTTCAAATAAAGATTCGACGCGGTAAAATTGTACGACCAAAACTCGCCGCGACCCGCGTAATAATTGTTGACCGAATTATTATCGCGGTTGATAAACGGGTCGAAAGGGCCGCCGTCGCGACGAAGTTTGATTTCCGGGTCGAAATAGAATTCGCGGTCGGTCGTCGGGGTAACGCCGTTCCAATGCGCGACGCAATCGACGCCGTTCGACCAAAAGAGGCGGCCTTTCGGGTCGACGAGATACCAAACGCCGTCGATCTTTTCCGTTCTAAAAGAGCCGGTCGCTTCGAGTTGCGGGCCCTTCGTCCAACCGCCGAACTCGTTGCGGTCGCTCGGTTGGTTGGCGGCGAGGTCGGCGTTTTCGATTTCAATTTGCGCGCGCAGTTCGTCGAGCGAATGAGTTTTGCCCGGCCAATCCTTGTGCTTAAACTGTCCGAAACGGTCGATCATCGGGAAGAATTTTTCCGGCGCCCAATCGAGAAACGCTTCGCGCTTTTCGGGCGGCGTCGGGACGGCGACGAGCGATTCGAGCGTCCAACGGTCGCCGCGTCCGTTTTGGTTTTCGAAGAAGCGAATCGCGACGAGTTCCTTTTTGTCGAACGGAATTTTCGCGTCGACCGAGTAAGCGTCGGTTTTGATTCCGCCCGGCTTGCCGCGCATCGCGAAGAGTTTGGCGCGGGTTTCCGGATGAAGCGCGGCGGGAAGTTCGATTTGCCAAACTTTCGTTTCGCCCGGCGCGATTTGGGCGCCGACGGTCGTCGTTCCTTCCGGAAATTGGGCGGCGGCGCAGTCGAGGCGGCAGTAAAGTTGAATCGGTTGGTCGCCGGGGTTCGAAATTTTCGCTTCGAGCGCCGAATAATCGCCGAGATTCCAAGCGCCGAGGAAATGGAAACCGGGCCAATTGTCGTCGAGGCCGTTCGACGTTTCGACGGCGCCCGATTCGAGGCGGCGGAGTTCGACCCCTTGCGGCGTCAGCGCGTCGAGCGGCGTTTTCGCGTCGAAAAAGACGAGCGGGGCGACCGATTGCGCGGCGGCGGACGCGTTTTGCGCCTCGTCGACGTTAGTTTCGGCGGTTTGCGGCGTTTGCGGCGTTTGCGGCGAGTTTGCCGGTTCGGCGAACGTCGGCGAAAGCGCGAAACCGAGCGTCGGCGTCGACGCGGCGGCGAACAGGAGCGCGGCGAGGCGAAAATTTCGGCGCCG
>JAFSFF010000082.1 GCA_017435375.1 Thermoguttaceae bacterium | reverse complement strand
TTGACCGACGTCGCGACGTAACGAGCCGCCGACGCGAAACCCGGGGTGTGGTCGGTCGCAAAAAGGTCGTTGTCGACCGTCTTCGGAACGCCGAGGCCGCGGAGGTCGTAACCTTGTTCGCGGCAATATTTTTCCACGCGGCAGATGGTGTCCATCGTGTCGTTGCCGCCCGCGAGGAAGTAATAACGAATATTGTACTTTTTCAGTTGTTCGAGAATGCGCGGGAAGTCGGCTTCTTGAACCTTGTGACGGCAGCTTCCGAGGGCGCTCCCCGGGGTCGTTTTGAGACCTTCGACGACGGCGGGGTCGATCGTCGCGAAGTCGATCAGCTTGTCTTGCATAAAGCCTTCGACGCCGTATTGCATCCCGTAAACTTTGTCGATTTTCGAGTCGGCGCATTTTTGACCGAGTTCGAAGCAACCTTGAACGACGCCGCAGAGGCTCGAGTTGATGACGCTGGTGGGGCCGCCGCTTTGACCGACGATCGCGTTCCCTTGGAACATAATTCTCTCTCCTAAAATCTTAAATACTATTTGCGACGAAAACGCGCCGTTCGACGCGATTTCGTCCTCTTTCGTTATTTTCTTGTCGCTTTTCTTGCGCCCGACGCCGATTCGCTCGCCGCGAACCGCCCGACGTTAAAACTTGCCGACCCAAGAGACGAGTTGCGCGAAGAATTTCGCGTACTCGGCGCCGATTTCGACGAAAAGCCCGTCGCCCAAGGAGGCCGGAAGTTCTTGGAAGACGCGCTCTTGGCCCCAGTCGACCATTCCGCCGATCCAGTGCGGGGCGACGTCCGACGCGAACGCCGCGACGCGTCCGGCGCCGCAATCGTCGACGACCAAGAACGGGTATTTTTCGACGAACTCGATTTGAATATCGTCGGCGTTCAAGTCGTCGGCGACCGTCTTTTTCCAAGTCGTTTTCGTTCGGATACCTTCGAGAAGAACGGTCGCGCCCGCTTTCGCGTCGAAACGGTTGAAGCCGCCGACGCCCGGCGCCGTTTCCCAAGGCAAATCGGCCAAAATCGGATGGTCGAGCGTCGTCGGACGGAGCAACACCGGCGACCAATAGTTGCGACGGTCGTCCGAATCGCTCATCTCGACCGGCAAAATTTCGGCCAGCGGCGAATTATGGTACTCGCCGAGCCGCCCGAAATAACTTTCCCAACCGCCGAGCATCAGCAGACCGGCGCCGTCTTCGCGAACGCGCTCGACGATATGCTCCATATCGCCCGCCCCGAAGCAGGAACGCGGGTAGTCGCTGACGACGTAAAGCGAATACGCCCGATTTTGGAAGTCGGCGCTCGGCGACGTTCCGGAGTCGACGCGGTCGAACGCGATTCCGCGATTCGTCAAAACGCCGCAAAGATACGCCGCCGCTCGCGTCGCGTCGTCGTCGCCCAAGTAACAAACGCGTTTTTCAAGTTGCATAATTTACCCGTTCTCTCTGTTTTAACGTTTTCGGAGCCTTAAACGACCGCTTGCAAACAACCGCGACCGCGCGCCGCGGCGCCGCTAACGCCGCTTCGACGGTCGAAACGCTTCGGACGGAACGGACGATTTCGCCGCGCTCCGTCGTTAAAGTCGCCGCGTTTTACCTATTTCGACAGTTTTTCCGCTTCCGCGAAGAGGTCTTTGCAGCGTTGCGGGACGAAAATGTCGAACTCGGCTTCGCGGATGAATTCGTCGCAACCGTTTTCGCGTTGCATTTGAATCGTGATGTCGATTTGTTTTTGGCTGACGTAGCTCAAAAGACCGTTGATTTTACGTTCAAAGAGGTCTTCCGAAACGCGAATCCGGAGCGTCGGCGGCGTAACGAAGTTGCTGTACGTCGCGTATTCGTAAATCGCCGGGATTTGCGGAATCGGTTCGCCGAGTTCCGGCCAAATCGTCCCTTGCGCGTGGAAGATGCTGATCATCGCTTCCGAGTTGACGAACTTATGATCCGGGTGCAGGTCGGTGATCGTCGGGACGAAAAGACGCGTCGGACGGGTTTGACGCATCAGCCAAACGAGCGAGTTTTGAACGCCCGCGCCGCCGGCGATTTCCGGCCCTTCGCCCGGAGCGCCGGTCGCGAAACGGCGACCCGCTTGACGGTTGAGCGAACCGTCGTCGTGTCCGAGGAAGTAAAGGTTTTCCGCCGGGAGACCGAGCGCGGCGAACGAATCGGCGCATTCCTTGCGGCGCACGTCGGCGATCGTGTCGCGTTCTTCCGGCGTGCAGTACCCCATTTTGCCGTTCGTAACGACGCCCGCGTACGTCTTAATTCCGCTAAAGAGCGACGCGATGAACGTCAAACCGCAACCGGCGATAATGTCGTCGTCGTGCGGCGCCAAGAAGAGCCAACGCTCTTCGTCGCCCTTCCAGTTCGGAAAAATATCGCCGGGATTCGCCGACGAAATAACGCCCGTTTCGGAACGCCGATCAAAGGAAACGAAAGAATCGCTCATGTTCAACCCTCAAAACCGTTCAAATAATTAAGGCTAACCCCGACGCCCGACGGCGCTTCGCTTAATAATAACGAAACACCGCAAAAAACGCGCCGCCTTGGCGTCAAAACTCGCCGACGCCCGTCTCCAAGCGCCGACACGGCGACAAACCGCCTCTATCCGCCCGACGCGACCGAACGAAACGGCTCGAAAAGCGCGCTTCGTCGACCGTCGGGCGGCGACGTTTCGTCTTGAAAAATCGCTCGACCGCGCAAGGGACGCCGCTTCGCAACGCTCCTCAAAGAGCGTTAAAGCGGCGACTTTACGCGGCAAGCGTCGTCAAATTCGACTCAACCGACGAATTCGTTCCCGATTTTGCGGGCGCGTTCCGGTTTGTCGAGGTCGACGCCGAGCGCGACGCCCGTTTGAACGAGCAAATTCCAACCGGCGACGAGTTGAAGGAACGTGTCGAAACCGCAGATCGACGGGATTTTGATCGTCGGGAAGATCGTGTCTTCGGAGGAAATCGCGACGACCGTAACGCCCGCGCGACCTTCGATGAGTTCCTTAATCTTTTCGCATTCGGACGGGAACGGATCGACGAGAATGCAGGCTTCGCCGGCGCGCATAATTTCTTCGACGCCGTGCAGGAGGTAGGTGCCTTCGAGGTAGTCGCTCTTCTTGCGGGTGATTTCGTTCGTTTTGAGCGTCAGTTCTTCCGCGACGCCGTTGTTGCGACCGGCGAAGTAGAGGACCGGCGCGTCGGCGAGCTTCTTGATAACGTCGGCGTCGATTTCCGCTTCCATAATTTCGGTCATCGCTTTGGCGACTTCCGCTTTCTTTTCGCAGCAGCAGCAACCGAGGAGGTTCGCGAGAACGGCGTGATAGACGAGGCCTTGTTCGACGACGCTCTTCGTCGCGGCGACGGCGTCTTCTTTACCGCAAGAGAGGAGAATCGTTTCGTTCGTAACGTCGAAGATTTTCGTTCCGGCGTTCGCGGTAACGCCGACGAGACGTTGGTGCCCCTTGTCTTTCAGGTTCTTCAGGAGACCGACGATTTCTTTCGTTTGACCGCTGTTCGACGCGCCGCAGACCGTCCAGTTCATCAGGTCGTATTCGGCGGCTTGGAAGGAGCCTTCGGTCGCGGCGGTAAGAGCCAAGCCGGCTTTCATCGCGTTGTAAATGAAGCTCTTGGCCGGGAAAATACGGCTCGAGCCTTCGCCGGTGAGGAAGATGCGGCCCGTGCCGCGAACCATATCGGCGACCGGCTTCATTTGTTTGAAATCGAAGTTGGCGACGACTTCCGCCGTTTCGAGCATTTCCTTAACCAACGCGAAATTCTTGTACTTGGCGTCGTTCAAATTCATCGTTTCTCTCTCCAATCGCGACGTTTTCTCAACGTCGCGTTCGTCTCGTTTTTGCTTCTTTTCCGAAAACGGGCGCTCCCGTCGTTTCGGCTTAATAATCGAATCTCGTTTCGCGGCGGCGAAACGCGTCGACGCTTTCGTTCTTTCCCGCTCTTCGCTCGTTTCTTTTTAGCGAAACGGCGGGGGCGCGTCGCGGCGTTTCGGCGCGATTCCCTTCATCATATCAAACTTTTCAAGGGTCGACAATAGCCGAGGAACGAAAAATCTCTATTTTGCGACGGCTTCGTCCGCCTCGCGACTTCATTCGCCGTTTCATTTTACCCATTTTAACGCCGCGTTGAAAAACTTCGACAAATTCAATTCGCAACGCTTTCTTTCTGCGTTCTTACTTCCTCAACCTCCTATTTTTCCTAATTTGTCTATTACTCTTATTCCCGCGCTAAAAACTTCGGCTTTCGACTTATCGCGCGTCTTTCTTGAGCGAAAAATCGAAAAATCGGCAAAAAAACGCAAAAATTTCGGCGAACGCGCCAAGTCGGTCTTTACGCAAGCGCGAAATGTTGGAATAATACGTCGCTTCGACTTTTCTCGCCGGAAAGTCGAACCGCGAAGAACGGCGACGGGCGAACGCCGTAAACGCGACTTTTCCGCAAAAATCGCCCACATATATTAATAACGACAAAATCGCCGACGCGACCCGCTCCTTTCGCGCCTTCGAACGGATTCGACGGACGAAAACGACGCGACGCGCGGCGGCAAACGGCGCTTCCGAAGGAACGAACGAAGCGCAAGAGGCCCCGGCGTTATGAAAAATATCCGAAAACGAGCCGACCGTTCGCGTCGCGCTTCCCGACTCCTCGTTCTTGCGGCGGCGCTCGCCCTTGGAACGACCGCGACGCCCGCGAACGCTCAAACCGGAACGCAACTGACCGTCGACTCGAACAAAAGTCTCGCGCATATCGACGGCGGCGTCTCTTCGATCGTCTTCACCGGCGCCTACGCGCTGACGCTCTCCGACGGGCAAACGTTGACGCCGATCCTTCTCAACCAATCGGCGGGCGCGATTTTGAACCTCGGAACCGGCTCGACGACCGGACAAACTTGGCGCGCCGCCGGGAACAGTCCGCGTTGGACCGGAACGACCGTTGTCGGAAGCGGGAACGAACTCGTTCTCGGAACCGACGTCGCCAATCCGCTCGGAGCCTTCGCGACCGACGGTTCTTCTCCGTTCGGAACGCTCGAACTTCAAAACGGCGCGACGCTGAAAGTCGCCGCCGACGCGCCGCTCGCCGACCCGACGACGCCGTCCCCGCAAACTCCCCAATCCCCGCAAACCGCCCAAAATCCGCCGAAACCGAACGTCGAAACGCAAATCGGCGCGCTCCGAACGGCTTCGAACGTCTCCGGGTCGCAACTCGAAAACGCGACGGTCGACGTCGACGCCGGGCGAACGTTGACCGTCGAAAACGGGCTCTCCGTCGACGCGAACGTCGGGCTCTCGAAAGTCGGCGACGGCGTTTTGCAACTCCTCGCCAACGCGCCGAAAACGCCGGTCGGCCCCGGAACGTCCGGAAGCGGGAACGGAACCGGTTCGACGGCGAAAGCGACGACCGCCTTCGCGCTCGGTCGACTCAACGTCGGCGCCGGAACGTTCCGAATCGCGAACGGAACCGGAAAAGTCGACGACGCCCAAATTACCGCGACCGCGATCGCCGTCGGGAACGGCGCGACGCTCGACCTGCGCAAAGCGGGAACCGTTCAACTCGCCGGGAACGCGGGCGAAGTCGTCTTCTCCGCCGCCGACGGTTCGACGATCAACCTTTACGCGAACGCGAACGGCTCGACCTCCTTTCAAGCGACGACGTACAACACCTATATCGACCTCGGCGCCGCGACGCTCGACGTCGTTTCCGACCTCCAAGGGAACGCCGCGCTCAAATCGCTGACCGTCTTCTCGACCGAAGGAGTCGGGCAAACGACGTACTCCGCCGACGCGCTCAACGTCGTCGACAACGTTCTCGGCAAGCGTTACGTCGTCGACTTGAACGCGTCGAACGCCGAAAAACTCGTCCTCGCGCTCGAAGACGCCCCGACGTTCGCAAGCGTCGCGACGACGCCGAACGAACGCTCGCTCGGAGCCGCGCTCGATAAAAAAATCGCGTCCGGGAATTACTCGGCGTCCGAACGCGCTTTCCTCGACAAGCTCGAAAACAACCAACGCGCCGTTCCTTACTCGCAACTGACCGGCGAAATGCACGCCTCGACGGTCGGTTTCGCTTACCTTAATAATTTGACGACGACGCAAACGCTCCTCGACCGCCTCCGCGCGAATTCGTTGGTCGCTTACGGCGGCGGCGCGAGTTCGGTCGCGCCGATGAATTACGAAGCGGGCGCGCCTTACCAAGGCGGAGCGGCGGGCGGCTACTTCGATACGAACGGTCTTTACCAATACGAAACCGGAACCGACCCTTACGGCTCCGGCGTCGCGCCGATTTACGAAACCGGTTACGGAACGCAAATCGAAGGCGGTTACGAAAACGGCGTCGTTCCGAACGGAACCGTTCCCGGCGGCGGTTACGAAACCGTCCCAATGGGGCGTCGCCAATATTCGACCCTCTCGACGCTCCGCGGGCAAGCGCAATACGGCGACCCGGGCACGCTCATTTACTCCGCTTGGTTCGCGGCGCTCGGCGGCTCCGTCGACGCGAAAGAACGCAAGGGCGCGAATCCTTACGACGGCGACCAAATCGGTTTCTTAACCGGGCTCGACCTATTCGGCTCCTGCGACTGCCGCTTCGGCGCGTTTTACGGTTACCAAAACAACGAAATGAAAAACGACGCCGTCGCCGGTTACGGCAAACTCGAAACGCAAGACCACTTGCTCGGGCTTTACCATCAGTTCGGCGACGAAACGGTTTACACCATTTACACCCTGCGCGGAGGATACGACCGCTACGATACGACGCGGCAAGTCGACGTTCTCGGCGTTCGCGATTCGCTCGCCGCCAAATACGACGGTTTCAACGCCGGAGCGACGGTCGAACGCGGCGCTAATTTCGCGCTCCAACCGTTCGTCTTCTCGCCGTTCGTCGCGATCGATTACAACTTCCTTTACCGCGAAGCGTTCGAGGAAACGTCGACGAGCGGCTCCGGTTACGCGCTCCGTTCCGGTTCGACGAACTATCACAGCCTCCGCGGAATCGTCGGCGCGCGCCTTTTCGTCGATATGTATCCCGGCGACCAACACGTTCGAATCGGCGCTCGCGGCGCTTACATTCACGAGTTTCTCGACGGTATGTTCGGCGAAACGAACGTTTCGTTCGCGGGCCTGCCGACGACGGAGTTCCCGATTTACGGCAACGCGCTCGGGCGCGATTGGGGCCTCGTCGGACTCGGAATCGATTGGGCGCCGATTCCCGCCTTCCTCGTTTTTTATCACGCCGACGTTTTGTTAAACGAATACGTCGAAGACGTTTACAACTCGGTCGGATTGTCGTTCCGTTGGTAAAACGACGCGTTTCGCCGCTTTGTTGAAATAACGAAAACCAAGAACTTAGATAAAACGCGCAAAGTTTAACGATATGACGCCTTCGATTTTGGAATTCGATTACGCGCTCGTTCGCGCTTGTTTGAAACACAAGAAATTCGCTTGGGAAGATTTCGTCGACCGCTTCGCCGAACAGACGCTTCGCGTCGTCGAACGGGTCGCGGAAATTCGCCGCGTCGCGCTCTCGGAAGAGGAGAAAATCGAGCTTTGCGAAGCGATTTTCCGTTCGATCCGCTACAACGACTACCAACTCCTGCGCGAGTTCGCGTTCCGCAGCGCCGTTTCGACCTACCTGACCGTCGTTTCGTACCGCTTGGCCGTCGCGCTCCTGAACGACGAACGCTAACGACGCCGCGCCGACGTTAAGAAAAAGGAAAAAATACCGGAACGTCCGCGCGACCTTTCCGCCGTCGCGACGCGACGAAAAAAATTGGAAAAAAAGGGCGAAAAGGGAAAAAACCGGGCGTTCGCGCCCTAGGGGTCGCTTGCAAAAAGCGGGGCGACGCGTATAATTGGAAGTTTAAACGGGGGACGCGTTTCGCCGCCTCCCCCGCCCCTCCGCGACGGCGCGTTTCGCCGCCGACGTCGAGGACGATTTTCCGAGGCGCGACGCCAAACCGCCGTTTCGCGACGAGCGGGCAACGAACCAGAAGACAAGAAGAGGGAAACAATGCTTAACGCGGACGATTTGAAAGAAATCGGCGTAACGTTCGACGACGTTCTCCTGGAACCGCAATACAGTACGACCGTTCCGTCCGAAGTCGACGTAAAAACCCGGCTGACGAAGCGCGTAACGCTTAATATTCCGCTGATTAGCGCGCCGATGGACACCGTTACCGAGAGCCGTTTGGCGATCGCGCTCGCGCAAGAGGGCGGCGTCGGCGTTATCCACAAAAACCTTCCGATCGACGTTCAAGCGGAAGAAGTCGCGCAAGTCAAACGCTCGGCCAACGGCGTCATTCGCAACCCGGCGACCGTCGGCCCGGAAGCGAACGTTCGCGCCGTTCGCGAACTGATGGAAGTCCACAACGTTTCCGGCGTTCCGGTCGTCGGCCCGAATAAGGAACTCATCGGCGTCGTTACGAAGCGCGACCTCCGCTTCCTCGACAACTGGGAACTCCCGGTTTCCGAAGTGATGACGAGCGAAAACCTCGTCAAAGCGCGCGGGCACGTTACGCTCGAACAAGCCGAGAAAATTTTGATGGAAAATAAGGTGGAGAAACTCCTCCTTGTGGACGATAATAATAAATTGACCGGGCTTATCACGATTCGCGACGTCGATATGATGCGCCGTTACCCGAACTCCTGCAAAGACGAAGAAGGCCGACTCCGCGTCGGCGCCGCCGCGGGCGTTCACGATTACGAACGCGTCGAGCGTTTGGTCGCCGAAGGGGCGGACTTCGTTATTATCGACAGCGCGCACGGGCATTCGTTGAACGTCGTCGAAACGATTCGCAACGTGAAGAAGCGTTGGGACGTCGACGTGATCGCCGGCAACGTCGCGACCGCCGAAGGGTGCAAAGCGTTGATCGACGCGGGCGCCGACGCGGTTAAGGTCGGCATCGGCCCCGGTTCGATCTGCACGACGCGCGTCGTTTCCGGCGTCGGCGTTCCGCAGATCACCGCGATCAGCCGCGCCGCTAAAGTCGCGCAAGACGCCGACGTTACGGTCATTGCCGACGGCGGGATCCGCTTCTCCGGCGACATCGTGAAGGCGTTGGCCGCCGGCGCGCGCGCCGTTATGTTGGGGAGCCTCTTCGCCGGGCTCGACGAAGCGCCGGGCGAAACGGTTCTTTACCAAGGCCGCACGTTCAAACTTTACCGCGGGATGGGGTCGATCGGCGCGATGCAGCGCGGGTCGAGCGACCGTTACTTCCAAAAGGGGCAAGTCGTCGGCAAGCTGGTTCCGGAAGGCGTCGAAGGGCGCGTTCCTTATCGCGGCGCGCTCAGCGCTTACGTTTACCAACTCGTCGGCGGGATTCGCGCCGGGATGGGGTACTGCGGCGCCGAAACGATCGAAGACCTGCGTCAAAAGGCGAAGTTCATTCGCATTTCGGCCGCGACGGTGCGCGAAAATCACCCGCACGACGTCGCGATCACGCACGAAGCGCCGAATTACAGCGGCGGCGACTGTTTCTAAGTCGTTATATTCGGCAACGTTAAAACGCGTCGCCAATTAACCGAACAGCGCGCGGCGAGTCGTCCCGAACTCGTCGCGCCGTCGAAGCCAAAATCGGGAAGGCGGTTTCGACCGCCGGACGTCCGACGTTTTAACCGACGTCGGGCGTTTTGACGTTCCGCGTCGCCGTTCAAGAGGAACAAGGGCGCGGCGAACGTCGCTTTTCGCAAAAATTACCGTCTTTTCAAGGATGAAAAGGCTCTTATCGTTGAAGCAGGGAGGCTCCAAATGGTATCTCGTCGACTTTTCGGTCGAGCGCGAGCGATTTCGCGTTCGCTCGTTTCGTCTTGTTGCGCCGTCGCGGTTTTGAGCGGCGCCGCGTTCGCTCAACAGTTCGCGCCGCCGGCCGAGGCGGACAATTTCGACGCCCGTTTGACGCGTTTCCTCGCCGGCGACGAATCGACCGCCGCGACGCAAACCGACGGAACGCGCTTCGTTCGTCCGAGCGTCGCGCCGCAAACGCCCGTCGAATCGACGGTTAAACCGAAGTCCGCCGAAAAGTCGCCGATTCGCCAAACGAGCGCGACCTTCCAAAGCGTCAAACCGTCGCCGATTCGCCAAACGCAATACGCCGCCGCGCCGACCGCCGACGCGACCGCTCAACTTGCGAATCCGCTCGGCGGAACCGACGCGCCTTACGTCGACGAGTGTCCGGATCCGAACGATATGCCGTCGATTTTGGACGTTCCGTACAAAGTCGTCCCGAAACCGGGGCTCTTCCCGGAACGTTGTCCGCTTCCGGAAGACGATTACGTTCGCAAAGCGCCGACGCCGATCGAATTCACTTGGAAAGCGTCGTCGTTGTGTTACAAGCCGCTTTACTTTGAAGACGTTCAACTCGAGCGACACGGGCATTATTGCCATCCGCTCTTGGTTCCGTTCACCGCGCGCGCTCGTTTTTGGCTGACGATTCCGATTTTGCCGTACTTGATGGGCGTTTATCCGCCGAACGAATGCATTTACGACCTCGGCCATTACCGCCCGGGCGACTGCGCGCCGAATATTTTGAATCCGGTTCCGATTTCGTTGCGCGGCGGTTTGATTCAAGCCGGAGCCGTCGTCGGCGCCGCGGCGATCATTCCTTGACGTCGACCGCAAACGCCTTTCGCGTTTCGACTTAAAAGCGCAAACGCCGTTCGAGTTTC
>JAFSFF010000001.1 GCA_017435375.1 Thermoguttaceae bacterium | reverse complement strand
TGTCAGAAAGTCGCGGCGCTTGTCGTCGGCGTCGGCCCGGCGGTGAAAATCGACGGCCCGTTTTCGCCGTCCGCCGCCGCGCTTTACGTCGACGCGACCGACAAAACGCAATACCTCGAACGTTGTTTCGCGCGATTCGCCGACGCCGTCGACCTCGTTTCGAAGCTCCGACTTGCGACCCTTTGCGCGCTGTATCACGGCGAAGTTTTCCTCCGCAAGACGCCGAGCGTCGCGACGTTCGAAAAATTCGATTACGCGTTCGTCCGACCGGGCCGCGTCGCCGACCCCGGCCCGACGCTCGACCCGCTCGTTTGCGACGGAATCCGATACGATCGCCCGGACGACGCCGCGACGCCGGTCGGGTATTACGTCTTGATCGAAGGCGTCAACCCGAACGCGGACGCGTCCTTCGAATACGAGTTCGTCCCGGCGGGCGAAATGATTCACCTCTTCGACGCGATCGTTCCGCAACAGCGGCGCGGAGTCCCGGAAGCGCAAGCGGCGCTCGACCTGATTCGCGAGCTGAAATTATTGCGCCGACTCGAAATTCAAGCGGTCAAAAACGCCGCGAAAACGAGCGTTATTTTTCACACGGACGACCCGGAGGTGTTGCGCGCCGCCCGCGCTTCGAGCGTCGACGGCGACGGAACGATCGCCGCGCCGAAACCCGGTTCCCGTTCGGAACTCCCCGACGGCGTTCTCGTCGCGCCGGTTGGATACGCGCCGACGTTTGGCGACGCGAAACACCCGACGACCGGCTTCGACGCGTTCAAGAAGCTGATCGCGGCGGACGTCGGCGCGACGCTCGGCGTTGGAAGCGGCAAAATCAACAACGACCACTCGAGTTACAACTTCTCGAGCGCGAAAATGGACGAGCAAAACGACGCGATCGCAGTCGCAGTCCGGCAGAAACGCCTTGCGCGCGGTTTTCTCGACGTCCTTTTCAACGACTGGCTGACGGAGTTCGCGGCCCGCGACGCCGTCGCCGAAGAGCTTTTGCGGCTGGCGGGCGCGCCGGAGAACGTCGCTCGACGTTGGCTCTTCCCGGAACCGCGCGCGATCGATCGCAAAGCGGACGCCGAAGCGGACGAAATCGAACTCCGCAATGGAACGACGACGCTCGAAAAAATCTTCGCGCGGCGCGGCGAAGATTACGAAGATTCGTTCCGCCAACGCGCCCGCGAACTGAAACGAACGGCGGAATCGCTCGAAGCGTCCGGCCTTGGACTCTCGACGACCGGCGCGCTTTCGACGACGGACGCCGCCGCGCCGTCGCCCAACAAACAACCTATTTTGGGCGAACCCGCCGTCGACCGACGGGAGACGAAACCGAGTTCGCGCGGTAGCGCGGAACCGGAGCGCCCGGCGGCGCCCGAAAGGAGCGTTCCCAATGAAAAATAACGAGCGATACCGCGTCGCGAACCTCGCGGCTCCGGCGCAAGTCGACGTCAAGGAGAGCTTGCCGACGATCCTTTTCGATCCGGCGTATTCCGGCGGCTTGCTCCGAATGAATCCGGACGTTTGGCCCCTTCCGACCGTCTTTGACGTCGACGGACTCGAGGAACGCCCGCAGGAAGTCCCGATTATCCGCGATCACGACCAAAACCAAAAGGTCGGGCAAACCGACCGAATCGAGTACGCCGACGGCAAAATCGTCGCGACCGGAACGCTGATCAATTTCGGCGTCGACCCGGCGGCGTCGAAAATCGTCCAACTTTGGAAGCGCGGCGCGCGCCTTCAAGCGTCCGTCGCGACCGGCATTATTCCGCCGGAAAATATCGAAAGCGTTCCGCCCGGCGCGGTCGCGGTCGCGAACGGTCGAACGTTCGAAGGCCCGATCGAAATCGTTCGCAAGTGGCGGCTGAAAGAAATCTCGATCGTAACGCTTGGCGCCGACGACGAAGGAACGCGCGTCGTCGTTGGGAACGCGTCGGGAAATTTTAACGCGCAGAAAGGAAAAACGAAGATGAAGAAATGGCCCGCGTTGATGAGCGCGCTCGGACTCGCCCCGACGACGTCGCGACCCGCCGCGTTGAAACGAATCGCCCGCGCCGCGTCCGATCCCGGAACCGCGCCGCTCGACCCCGAAGTCGTCGAGCAAGTTCTCGAGGAAACGCTCGGCGCCGAAGCGGAAGGAGAAATCGACCCCGCCGACCCTCAGTTTGTCGCGTTCGCCGCCGAACTTGGAATCGACGACGTCGCGTCCGCGCCGCCGGAAGCGCTCGAAGTCGCGAAAGCGGCGTTCGCTCGTTTCGGCGCGGCGGAAGGGGAAGCCGACCCCGACAAAACCGGCGCGGCGGAAGGGGAGACCGACCCCGACAAAACCGGCGCTGCGGAAGGAGAGACCGACCCCGATAAAACCGGCGCTGCGGAAGACGGCGACGACTCAAATAAAACCGGCGCCGCGTCGCGCGGACTTTCCGGCGTCCGACCTTGGACGCGAACCCGTTTTCCGGTCGATACGCTCGGTTCGTTTTCGCAAAAGTTCCCGGGAACGCGGCGTCCGTCCGCGGCGCGCGTCGCCGAAGCGGCGTTGCTCGGAACGTCGGGCGCGACCGGCGCGGAGCTGACGCGGCTCGGTTACTCGGAAACGGAAATCGACGAAGCCTCCCGTTCCGATCGTCGCGGCGTTACCGTTCGCGGGCTCCTTTACGAAACCGGCGCCGTTCGCGTCGGGTACGCTCGTTCCGCGACCGACGTCGCCGACGCGCTCCGTCGCGCCGGTCGCAAAGCCGAAGCGTCGGGGTATCGCGTCGGTTCCGCCGCCGGGCCCCTCTCGACGGTCGATATTCCGGGCGTTTTGTCGAACGTCCTGCACAAGTCGCTTAT
>JAFSFF010000081.1 GCA_017435375.1 Thermoguttaceae bacterium | reverse complement strand
GGTTGCTCATCAACGCCGGGTCGAGGCGCATCTTCTTAAAGAGCAACGGAAGCAACGCGCCGACCAAATTGCTGATGAAAACGACGCAGAAAACCGCCAACGGAACGATTAATAGGTCGGTAAAGCTAACGCTGTCTTCGCCGTAAGTGTAAATGAGGATGGCGTTGACGTAACCGCAGACCGCCATCAAGGCGCCGAGTATCGCGCCCATCGCCGTTTCTCGACGCGCGATGCGCTTCCAGTCTTCGAGCGAAATTTCGTCCGTCGCCAACGCCGTTACGACCAGCGTCGCCGCTTGACCGCCGCAGTTCCCGCCGCTCGAAACGACCATCGGGAGGAACGCGACGAGCCAAACGATCTGCTCCGTTACGTTGTTGAAAAACTTCAAGATAATCGCCGTCGTAATGGCGCCGAAAAGGAGAATCGCCAGCCAAGTGAAGCGTTTGCGCGCCAACGTCCAAAGGTTCGCGTCCAAATACGTTTCGTCGCCGAGCGGATCGACCGCCGCGCTCATGTGCGCGTTCTCGACCAACTCTTCGACCGCCGCGTCGAGAACGTCGTCGTGCGTGATGACGCCGAGCATTTTGCCCTCGTGGTCGACGACCGGAATCGCGACGAAGTCGTATTTTTCAACCAAACGAATCGCCTCTTCGCGTTGATCCGTCGCGTCGACCGTAACGAGCGTTCCCTTCGACTTCATAAAGCCGTCGATCGGCTCGTCTTGGCGATTGATGCGCCGCAGCAGGTCTTTCGCCGAAACGATCCCGACGAGCCGCTCCGCGTCGTCGAGAACGTAAAGATAGTAGACCGTTTCCATTAAGTGCGTTTGCGAACCGATTTCCGCGATCGCTTGACCGACCGTCATTCCTTCGCGAAGGCGGATGAAGTCGGACGACATTTCGGCGCCGCACGCGTCGTCTTCGTAACTTCGCAGAAGCTCGACGTCTTCGCGTTCTTCCGTTGAGAGAAGCGGAAGAATTTCGTCGACGGCGTCTTGCTCGACCTCTTCGAGAACGTCGACGCGGTCGTCGGACGGCATCTCTTCGATGAGCTTGGCGATTTCTTCGCGCGGGCAGGATTCGATGATTTGAACCTGCAGGTCTTCGTCGAAGTAACTGAAGATTTCGGCGCGGAGCGTCGCGTCGACTTCGAGAAGAATCGTCCAAATTTCGCCCGCTTCCAGCGAGCTGAGAAACTCCGCCGTCGAGGCCGGGTGGAGCGCCGAACAGAAAACGCGCATTTCCTCCGCGTCGTTCGACGCGATCATTTGGCGAAGCTCCGGAAGCAACAAGGGATTGGAGGAACTCATCGGCGCGTCTCCGGCGGCTTCGGCCGCGGTTGCAGGGGCGTTAAAGGCGACGGCGGGAAACGGCGAACGCGGAAGCCGATCGCTTTAAACGCTGGTCAAAAATAAGGAAAAGGGCGAATCGATATTCACTCGTCGGATTTTAAAGGAAAGCGGGCGTTGCGACGCGGAAAAAGCCCGCTCGGAAACGCAAAACGCGGACGACGGCGAAAACAAAACGCAGAGAGCGCGCCGTCGACAAAACGCGACTCTTAAAAATATAACGTTTTTTCGCAAAACGTCAAGGAGAGGAAAAGGAACGGAACGCGCCGGAAAAAAAGAAAAAACGGAAAAAAAGAACGGAGCCGAAAAAATACTTTTTCGACCCCGTTGCTCTTCGCGTCGTTGCAAGTCGTCACCCAAGTAAACAACGCAAAATTCGGTAAAATACGGCGATTGAGACGTCTTTGCTTTTCTATTTTCTCTACCTTATCTTGTCTAAAAGTATACCGATTTTTCAAGAAATAACAATGGTAAAATAGGAAAAATAGAAGATTTTGTAAAAATGTTTTAAAAAATACGGGCGAATATACCGGTTGTAGCGATTGATCGCGTCGGCGACCGGCGACGAACGCTCGCAACGAAGTCGCGACGGCGAAAATATTGGCAAAGCGCGCAAAAAAAAACGCCGAACGACGGTTCGGCGTAAAAAAACAGCGAACGCGACCGACGAGGGGGAGAAACGCTCAATTTTGATCGCGAGAGGGAGGAGCGGCGTCGGTCGGAGGCGGCGGAAACGAAGGAGGCGAGGCGTTCGACGGGCTCGGCCCGCCGCCGGAACGCGGGTCGCGGTTGGCGTTCCAAGACGCGAACCTCCAATGCGTCGCCCAAAGGAAACCGCGCGTTTCGTCGGCCGGGCGCGACGTTAGGAAGTCGCGGCCTTCGGGGGGAAGTTTGCGCAACGTTTCGGCGAGTTCGCGAATAAAATCGCGACGTTGCGCGTCTCTTTCGACTCGCGGCGCGGCGAAATCTTGGCCTTCGCGATCGTCGTTTTGAAGGGGACGCGTCGACCTAAAAGCGCGTCCTTGACGTTCCCAAAAAGCGAGGGTAACGAGGAGCCCCAGCGCGGAAGAGCGTTCGTCGTCGGAAAGGTCGCGGAGGTAATCGCGCGCTTTTTCGGAAAGGTCGGCGGTAATTTTCTCGGACGACTCTTCGGCTAAAAAGGCGAGCGCGTTTTCTCGTTTGCCGCCGTAAGCGCGTTTTTCTCGAAGGAAATCGACGTATTTTTGTCCGAGCGACGCGAGATTTTCGTCGCGCAGTTCGGCCGGCAACGCGTCGCGAAAAGCGCGAATTTGAAACGAATCGGCGCGTTCGCCGGAGGGGCGAGCGTTGGGCGAGTCGGACGTTCGACGGTTTGCCGCGGCGCGTTGACGTTCGGCGACGCGGCGGGCGTCGACGCGATGGCGGCGAACGATCTCAAGTCTTTCCGAGATCGGCGCCGCGAGGAGTTTTTCGCGTTCGTCGTTGTTCGGGAACGCGGAAAACCAAGCGCAATATCGGTCGAGGACGCGCCAAAGTCGATCGGCGTTCGGCGCGTCGACGATTTGCCGATAGAGCGCGCGGCGTCGATCTTGCGTTTCGGGCGCGAGACGTTCGAACTTTTGTTGGAGACGGTAAAAAACGCGGTCTTGCGAAAGTTCTTCGAAGGTTTTTAGGGGCTGAGCCGGATGCGAAGCGTCGAGCTCGGGGGACACGGGAGGAAAGGGGCGCGGCGGCTCGGACGAAGGCGACGCGGAAGGCGCGAAAAGTCCGGACGCGTCGAGCGCCGTTAAATAGTCGAAATCGCCGACGATTTCAAGTTGCGCGAGGCGTTCGACGACGCGAAAATCGCGTTCGCGGCGCGTTTGAACGTCCGGAAAGAGGAAGGAAAAAACGACGAAGCCCAGCGCCGCGAGAAGAAGCGCGGTCGAGCCGAAAAAAAGAACGCGAAGGGCGTGTCGGCGCCGCAACGCCGTCGAAAGCGCGAGAAGTTCCGTTTGCGTTTCGGCGTCGAGCCGTTCGACGACGGCGTCGGGAAGGCGGTCGTTCGGCGCGGCGACGTCGAGAAGCGAAAGCGCGTTCCAAGCCTCTCGTTCCGCGTCGACGCGAGCGCGAAGTTTCGGATCGTCGGCGAGTCGGCGTTCGAAGGCGGCGCGTTCTTCCGGGTCGAGTTCGTCGTCGAGATACGCGACGATTTCCTCGTCGACCGGATCGAGTTCCGCGTCCGTTTCCGGAGCGCGAGCGTCGAGTTCCGCGTCAAGTTCGGAAAAATAAGCGTCGTCGGGGCGGAGCGGCGAGTTCATTGCGGACGTTTCCCTTCTTCGACGTAAGGTTCGAGCGCGGCGCGCAGATTGAGGCGAGCGCGGCAAAGGAGCGACTTCACCGCTTTCGGCGTCAATTTCATTACGTCGGCGATTTCTTGATAACTCATTCCCTCGAACCGCGCGAGCAAGAGAGCTTCGCGTTGGCGCGGGCCGAGCGAATCGACGGCGGCGCGGACGACCGCTTGCAACTCGAGACGCGCGACGCTGCGCGTCGGAGTCGCGCCGCTTTGCGCGAGAATATTCTCTTCGACGACGAATCCGAGCGACGACGAAGCGCCGTCGCCCGACGCGCCGCCGAAAAGGAGTTCCGGGCGCCGATTTTTCGCGCGCAACGAATTGAACGCGACGTTGTGAGCGACGCGGTAAAGCCAAGTCGAGAAACGCGCTTCCGGTCGGTAAGAGTCGCGATGTTTGTAAACGCGCATAAAGACTTCTTGCGTTAAGTCTTCCGCCGACTGCAAATTGCCGACGAAGCGTTGCAAAAACGCGCAAACGCGATCTTGGTTGCGCGCCATCAGCTCTTCGAACGCGAACGCGTCCCCGGTCTGCGCGGCGAGCATCAGGCGAGCGTCTTCGTCGTCGGGCGCGGCGGCGTTGAGCGATTGGGCGTCGGACACAACGGGAATTCCTTGCGTTAGGGCGGCGTTAGAAGAAACGCGGACGTCGGTTCTCAAGAGGGACGTCGAGTTCGGAACGGAACGCGTCCGACCGAACAAAACGCCGCCTTACGCTCGTCGCGTCGACGGTCGTAACGGGAGCGTCGTCGAACGCGGCGGGCGGAGAAGACCGCTTTTCTTTTGATTGAACGTCGCCAAGTGGAGCGTTTCTCGTCGCCGACGCGCTCCGCGTCGAAAAACGAGAAACCGGCGTCGCCTTATTATACAGGCGAAGAGACGTCTTGAAAACGGGGAAAGCGGAATTTTCGACGTTTTTTATCGATTTTATTTTCCGCGCTTTCGGGGGGACTCTTCGAGCGGCGCGTTTGGACGTATAATGACGTCGAAAAGACGCGGCGATAAGAATGTAGACGGCGCGACGGCGGCGCGCGTTTCAAAATTTATCGCGTCGAACGGAAAATTGGGAAAAAATAACGCGAATCGGTAACGCGGCGCGTCGGCGGCGCGTCTTAAAATAAAGGAGAAGGAGGGGAAATGGCGGCGACTTTTTTGGCGCCGAAGAGCGTTCGGTTGCAAATCGGCGTTTTCGGACGGCGCAACGTCGGCAAATCGTCGACGCTTAACGCGTTGACGCGTCAAGATTTCGCGATAGTGTCGGACGTTCCCGGGACGACGACCGATCCGCTCGAAAAGGCGATGGAGTTGGCGCCGCTCGGCCCGGTTCTATTGATCGACTCGGCGGGCGTCGACGACGAAGGCGCGCTCGGAGCGGAGCGGGTCGCGAAGACGCGTCGCGTTTTCGACCGCGTCGACGTCGGTTTAATCGTCGTCGATTCGTCGCGCGGCGTCGACGCTTGGGGGCCGTTCGAGGCGGAAATCGCCGACGAATTGGCGCGGCGAGGCGTTCCGGCGCTCGTCGTTTGGAACAAAGTCGACTTGGCGGCGCCGAACGAAACGGCGACCGAAGCGGTTCGGGCGCGCGGTTTGGCGACGATCGAAACGTCGTCGACGGTCGACGGGGCCGGAAAGAACGGTTCGCCGAAGATTCGGGCGGCGTTGACGAAGCTCGCGCCGGAAGAGTTTTTCGCGCCTCCGCCGTTGGTCGCCGACTTAATCCCCAAGGGCGAATTCGCCGTGTTGGTCGCTCCGCTCGACGCCGCCGCCCCGAAAGGTCGGCTAATTTTGCCGCAAGTGCAAACGATTCGCGATCTTTTGGACGGAGAAAGCGGCTGCGTCGTCGTTCAACCGGAACTTTTGGCCGCCGCGCTCGACCGATTGAAGACGCCCCCCGCGTTGGTCGTCGTCGATTCGCAAGCGTTTAAGACGGTCGCGGAGATTGTTCCGCGTTCGATTCCGCTGACGTCGTTCTCGATTCTTTTCGCTCGACGCGGGGGCGACTTGCGAACGGCGGTCGACGGGGCGCGGCGAATTGCGGAACTTTCGCCCGATTCGCGGGTTTTAATCGCTGAGGCCTGCTCGCATCACGCGACCGACGACGATATTGGGACGGTGAAACTGCCGCGTTGGCTGCGAGCGCGGGTCGGCGAAACGCTTCAAGTCGAACGAGCGCAAGGGCGGGATTTTCCAACCGTCGACGAGTTGCGGCGCTTCGACTTGATTCTGCACTGCGGCGCTTGCTCGCTGAATCGACGCGAAACGACGGCGCGGCTCGGGCGAGCGGCGGAAGCGGGCGTCCCGATAACGAATTACGGAACCGCGATCGCGTTTTTGAACGGAATTTTGGAGCGCGCCGTCGAACCGTTCGGACTTTGACGGTCGACGCGGGCGCCGCCGACGTTAAAACAACGTAAATAATTCAAAATAAGGAGAATAGAGAATGAAAACGGACGTTTCAAAACAAGCGGCTCCGCGTCGGCGGCTGGTTCGTCGACTTTTAATCGCGGCGACGGTCGGTTGCGTTTTGCTCGGCGTCGTCGGAATCGGCGTCGTCGCGGCGGTCGGCGTCGGGATTCGAAGCGCGCTTGAAAAATCCGGTTATTTGGAAGATTGGACGGACGCGGACGGCGTTTTCGTCGACGGCGTTCCGTACGGGCCGAACAACTGGAACAAACTCGACCTTTATTTTCCGAAAGAAATCGCGCCGGAGCGGTCGCGCGGCGCCGTCCTCTTTATACACGGCGGCGCTTGGAACGCCGGGAATCGGCAAGATATGGCGGGGTTCGCTCGTCGAACGGCCAAACGCGGGTACGTCGCCGCGTCGCTCGGGTATATGCTCGCCGGAGAAAAGACGAAAGACGTTTACTCGATGAACGCGGTGATGGACGAGATCGACGCCGCGCTCCAAACGCTGAAAGAAGAGGCGACGAAACGCGGCGCGCCGCTCGAAAAAGTCGCTCTTTCCGGCGACTCGGCGGGCGGGCACGTCGCGACGTTGTACGCGTATTCGCGGGGGAAAAACGCGCCGCTTCCGGTCGTTTTCGTCGCGCCGCGCGTCGGGCCGAGCGATTTTCACTTGGAAACTTGGCCGAACCTCGAACCGGGCGCGGTCGCCCTTCTCGTTAGCGCGATGACGCGAACCGAAACGACCGTCGACGCGATGAAGGCGAAAACTCCGGAAGCGGAGGCGGCGATCGCGTCGGTTTCCCCGGCGTCGTTCGTCGAAAAAGGGGGCGCGGTTCCGACGTTGGCGGCGTTCGGCGGCGAGGATACGCTCGTTCCGACGCCGCATCGGGAGCGGTTGGTCGCCGCGCTGGAAAAATCGGGCGTTCCGTTCGACGTCGTCGATTTCCCGCGTTCCGGGCATATGTTGGCGAGCGACCCGGAAGCGACGAAGCGCCGCCGCGAACTTTTCTTCGAGTACGCCGAGCGTTATTTGAACGTCGCGCCGGAAACGTCGAAAACGACGGAAGCGGAAAACGCCGAGTAATCGCCGTCCGATTCTTTGCAAGAAAATGAAAAACGCCGTTCGATTTTTGCGATTCGAACGGCGTTTTTCACTATTAATTAAGGAAGCCGCGTCGCTCTTCTTTGGCGACGCGAACGACTTCCTCGACGGAGGTAATCCCGAGGCCGACTTTCTTCCAACCGACGTCGCGAAACGTCAGTCTTCTTTGGCGACGCGGACGACTTCCTCGACGGAGGTAATGCCTAAGCCGACCTTTTTCCAACCGTTGTCGCGGAGCGTCGCCATTCCGTTGGCGCGGGCGATTTTTTTCACCTCCGCCGACGGGGCCTTTTCGCCCGCTAAACGGCGAATTTCGTCGTTCGGAATCAAAAGTTCGTAAAGCGCGACGCGGCCCGCGTACCCGGTTTCGCGGCACTCGCGGCAACCGACCGGACGGTAAATCGTCCCGGTTTCGAGCAATTCCGGCGGGAAGTCGTCCGGAACTTCGTCCGGTCGCGGCTTCCAAGGCTGCTTGCAATGTTTGCACAAGCGGCGCGCCAACCGCTGCGCCATAATCCCTTCGACCGTCGTCCCGACCAAGAACGGCTCGACGCCCATATCGATCATACGCGTGTAGGCGCCCGCCGCGTCGTTCGTGTGGAGCGTGCTGAAGACCAAGTGCCCCGTCATCGACGCTTGAATCGCGTTTTCCGCCGTTTCGAAGTCGCGGATTTCCCCGACGAGAACGACGTCCGGGTCGTGACGCAAAATCGCGCGCAAACTCGCCGCGAACGTCAAGCCGACCTTCGTGTGAACCTGAATTTGGTTGATGCCGTTCAGTTGGTATTCGATCGGGTCTTCCGTCGTGATGATTTTCGTCGCTTCCGACTTAATTTCGTTCAGCGCGCTGTAGAGCGTCGTCGTCTTCCCGGAACCGGTCGGCCCGGTAACCAAAATGATGCCGTGCGGGAGCGAAATCAACTTCCCGAACGTTTGGTAGACGTCTTCGTCCATCCCGATCCCGCGGAGCGTAAAGTTCATGCGGTCTTTGTCGAGAATACGCATGACGATACCTTCGCCGTGAAGCATCGGAATGATCGAAACGCGGAGGTCGACTTCGCGGTCGGAAACCTTAATCTTAATACGACCGTCTTGCGGAATCCGCTTTTCGGCGATGTTCAGGCGCGCCATAATCTTCAAACGGCTGACGATCGCCGATTGGAAACGGTTGATTTCCGGCGGCGTCGGCTGCGTTTGGAGAACGCCGTCGATGCGGTACCGGATTTTCATCCCGGTTTCCTGCGCCTCGATGTGAATGTCGCTCGTGCCGGACTCGATCGCTTCGGTCAGAATGTCGTTGACGAGCCGAACGACCGACGCTTCCTGCGCCATCGCCGCGTCGCCGCTTTGATCCCAATCGACGTCTTCGAGGACTTCGACGTCCTCCGTTTGCTCCATCAAGCCGTCGATCGTTTCCGCGCCGACGCCGAGACGCGACTTGATCAACTTCGCCAATTCGCTCGGAAGAACGAGACCCGGAACCGTCGGAAGCCCGGTCGCGGCGGAGATTTCGTCGATCGGCGAAAGGTCGAACGGGTTGCTCGTCGCGACGAGGAGCGAACCGTCCGCCTGCCGACCGAGCGGGAAAACGTTGCGGCGGTGAACGAGTTTGATCGGGAAATTTTCGAGAACGTCCGCCGGAATCTCCGATTTCGCGACGTCGACGACCGGAACGCCGAGCTTCGCCGCGATCGCGACGAGCGCGATTTCCTCGTTGCGCGCGCCGAGTTGGTTCAGCGTCGCCTGTTGGAGACGCTCTCCGTCGGCGAGCGCGGCGCGAGCGATGCGCATTTGAACGGCGTTTAGTTTCAAAACGTCGGCGGGTTTTTCGGCAAAAACGATCATCGGAGCGGTCTCCTCTCAAAATTTCGACGGCTCGAGAAAAAATTTCTTTCTTTCGACCGAGTAAAACGCGCGCCCCAACTTGTAAAACGTCGCGCTATCCTGTATACTAATCATTATAATAAGGAACGTCGACGATTCAAGCCGTCGCGTCGCCCTTTCGGCGCTTTTCCTTCCGACTTTCCTTTAGAAACGAAACGCGATTGACGTCGCGGGGATTGTTATTATGCTGCGAAAATATCGATTTCGAACGTTGGCCGCCGTCGTCGCGGCGCTTTTGAGCGTTTCGCCGGAGCTTGATTT
>JAFSFF010000080.1 GCA_017435375.1 Thermoguttaceae bacterium | reverse complement strand
GTCGGTTCCGCAGAACCGCAACCGCCAAGAAGAGAAGCGCAACCGGCAACCAGAAGCGCGCCCGTCGTTTTGGTCAAATATTTCATTTTAAATACAACTCCTACCGAACGCCGTCGTTCGCGTCGCGCCGTCTCCCGCCCTTACGGACGCCGAAACGTCGACGCCGACGCAAACTCCAACGCCGACGTTAAAGTCGCGCGACGCCGCTAAAACGTCGAATCGACTCGAAACGTAAAAAATCTTTGTTCAACTTGCCTCTTGGTTTCCCAACGCGCCGCGACGAACCCGCCAAAGCGCCGCCGGTCAAACGCCGACGTCAAAACGCGGAAAATCAAGATTCATTATAACCGTTTTCCGGCGAAAGTTAAAAAAAGAATCGCAAAAAATCTCGAGTTCTTCAAGACTTTTCCGCCGCTAACCGCTACAACCGTTGCAACCGTTAAAACTTAACCGTCGTTTGGCGACTCGCTCGACGCGCCGCTCGCCTTCCCCGCTCCGACGCCGCTTGCAAAACGACGCCGTCGCGCCGGCAAAAACAGCGCGATCGTTACAACCGTTTAAATTTCTCGCAAATTCCGGTTTTGTTCAAACGATCCTTTTTCTCTATTATACCAAATTTTACCAGTCTGCAAATAGTCGAAATTGCGACATTTTCTTTATTTTCTCTATTTTTTCTCGCGACGCGCTATTTTTTTCCCGTCAACGCCTCTTCAATCTTCGTTCGCAGCCCCGCTTCGTCGATTTCCGCGATCCGAAACTTCTTCTGCGACGCAAGCTCCCCCGACGCCAACTCAATCTGCGATTTCCGCAACTTCAACGCCTTCGCCAAAAACTCCGCGATCGCCTTATTCGCCTTGCCTTTCTCCGCAACTTGCGTTACGCAAACCTTTAACGCTCCGTCCTGCGCGCCGCGCAACTCATTCTTGCGCGCGCCGGGTTGCGCCTTCACCGCCAACAATAACGCTCCGTCTCGCGCTTCAATCTCAATCGAAGCCGCCGCTTCCCGCTCTTCGCCCACCGTCGTTCGCCTCGTTTTCTCTTAATTCTCCAATCCGGCCGATCGCCCGACTTGCCCAAATCGTCCAAATCGTCCAAATCGTCCAAATCGTTTAAAACGTCTAAAACGTCTAAAACGCTTAAAACGCATAACCCGCGTCGTCTTTTCGCCAACGCGCGCCGTTCTGTTCCCATTAATACTATAGGGAGCGCGCCGAAAACGTCGCCAACAGCGGAAACCGGCGGGACGTTTCATTTTCAACAAACGCTCGTTTTACCTATTTCCCGCATTTTAACGCCGAATCGACGCCGTTCAACGCGAAATCGACAAAAAATCGTCAAAAAGAAAAAAAACGCTTGCAATTTTGAGTCAAACGCAATATACTCTAAGAAACGAGCCATTTTCGTTTTTTCTCCGACGTCGCGTATTTTAACGGAAGCCGCGCCGTTCGTCAACCGGGCACGAACCGCGTCGGCGAATTTCGCGCCCTTGCGCCGCGTCGGCAAAACTTGAGCGTTTTCCGCTTTATTTAAATTAACGCTTCTTCATAAACGCGGCGTCCCGAAGCTTTTTCGCTCGACCTCGACGCCGCGTCGGGAGTTTTTCGAATGCAACGAAGAGATGTTTTAAAAGCGTTCGTCGGCGCCGCCGGTCTCGGTCTCGCCGGTATTTCCCCTTCCCTTAACGGCGCGAACGTTCACGCCGCCCCCGCCTCCAAAAAAGAAAGCGAAACGATGCAATACGACAACTCGAAATTTTACAAAAACGGCGTTTTCCAACAAGACGCGGCCTTTGAAGCCTATTTCGAAATGTTCGAAAAAATGAACTATTCGCTGACCGATTCGCTCCGCAAAAACGCGAACTTCTGGGTCGCGGACTTCGGGCTCGGCGACTTCGCGAAAGTCGGGATGGGCGGTATTTTCTTCTTTAACGACAAAGAGTTCCGTTATTTCGGGCACGACATTTACCTCCTGCCGGGCCAAATGATTCCGGAACACCGCCACTTGGCCGCCGAAGGGCTCCCGGCGAAACACGAAGCCTGGCAAGTTCGCCACGGTTCGATTTACAACTTCTCCGAAGGCGGCGAAAAGACGCCGGAAGTCCTCGCGATGCTGCCGAAGAGCCAACTCGACGACAATGCGATCACCTGCTTCACCTATAAAGAAATGAAGGTCGGCGACCAAGACCGCTTGGGCCGCCTCGAAGCCCCGCACTTTATGATGGCCGGCCCGGAAGGCGCGATCGTTACCGAATACGCCTGCTACCACAGTATGGACGGTTTGCGCTTCACGAACCCGAAGGGCAAGGCTTGATTCGCTAAAATTCGCGCCGCTTTGCGTTTTCGAGTCGTCGAAGCGGCGCGCTTTCGTTACTTAACGAAAGTTAGCGAAATTTCACGCTTTTAACGCGTCGTCCCCGTCTCGTTGAGACGCGCGCACGTTCCGAACGTCGACGTTGGGCGCGGACGGATTTTTATCGCCGTCGTCGCTCGTCGGCGTTCGCCGCGTATTTTACGCTTTTTATTACGTTTTTATTTTTTAACGACTTACAAGAGGTTCCCCAATGCTTAAACCCGGCCTTCGTTTTAGCCATATCGGCATTCCGACCCAAGACCGCGATCTCCCGATTTACCTCGAAGGTTGCAAAGTCGCCATCAACGACTTCAACGACGAACCGTTCGCCGTCGAATGGCTGAAATTCGACGCGGACAGCGAATTCCCGGAAATTCTGCAAAAACGCGCTCACGTCGCTTACGAATGCGACGACCTCGAAGCCGCGATGGCTGGTTACAAAGTTCTCGTCGAGCCGTTCGAAGCGGGCCCGGGTCTCCGTTGCGCGTTCATCGAAGCGGACGGTTACGGCGTCGAACTGATGCAACGCTTCTAATCGCAAACCGGGACGACGGGCGAACTTAACGTTTGTCGCCGTTCCCCGTTTTCTTGTTTCGGCGTTTAAACGACGCGTTTTATCGCGATTTCGCGCGGTTTTTCGACGCCGCCGCAAACAAGAAACAACAAAAACCGGCGAATCGCGCTAACGATTTCGCCGGTTTTTATTATTTTTGCGTCGTTTCCAAACGACGTTTATTTCTTCGGCTCGACGATTCGGTTGTCGATAAGCCGCGTCGCGCCGACGCGAACGGCCAACAAAATAACGACGTTCCCTGCGACGCGCTCCATTTCGAGCAACGTGTCCGGATCGGCGACGTAAATATAGTCGATTTTCGCGCTCGGAGCCGTTTCGATAACGCGCTTCATCTCGTCGTAAAGCTCCGCGATGTCGCGAACGCCGGAACGAATCAACTCTTCCGCCTTGTCGAGCGCTTTGCTCAAGACGAGCGCCTGTCCGCGTTCCTCCGCCGACAAATATTGGTTCCGACTGCTCATCGCGAGTCCGCTTTTTTCGCGGATAATCGGACGCATATCGATTTCAACCGGAACGTTCAAGTCGGCGACCATCTTCTTAACGACCGCGACTTGCTGGAAATCCTTTTGCCCGAAATACGCGATATTGGGCCCGACGATATTAAACAGCTTCAAAACAACCGTAGCGACGCCGTCGAAGTGCGTCGGGCGGCATTCCCCTTCGAGAATTTTCGCGACGCCGCCAATATGCACGCTCGCGTCGAATCCCGCCGGATACATCGCCGAAGCGGACGGCGCGAAAACGAAGTCGGTTCCGATTTGCGACAAAAGTTCGAGGTCGGCGTCAAGGGTGCGCGGGTACTTGTCGAAGTCTTCGCCCGGCGCGAACTGCGTCGGATTGACGAAAACCGAAACGACCGAAACGTCGGTTTCGTTTTTCGCCGCGATCGCGAGACTCAAATGCCCGAAGTGGAGCGCGCCCATCGTCGGCACGAGCCCGACCGTCTTCCCTTCCTTGCGCAGTTCGTCGAGGCGGCGGCGCATTTCCTCGGGATCGGTAATCAACACAGGTTTCAATTCTTCGTTATCGGAAGTCGCCATTTTCTCTATTCTTTACTTTCGCCGCGCCTTATCGACGCCGCGTTTTCATTAAAATCGTTTCAACCGTCAAAAGTTTCGCCGCGACGTTCAAAAAACCCGCGGATCGAATCCTCCGGCGTCGCCAAAATTGAAGAAATCGGGATCGGCGCCCAAATGCGCCAAGCCTTTGCGAGTCAATTTTCGCCCGCGCGGCGTTCGAATCAAGAGTTCGCTCCGCAACAAAAACGGCTCCACCTCGTCGACAAGGGAATCGGTCGCGACGTTCATCGTCGCGGCGACCGCTTCGACGCCGACCGGGCCGCCGTTGAAAACGCGCAACACGACCTCCAAATACCGCCGGTCGCGGGAATCGAGTCCCAATTCGTCGATTCCTTGCATTTGCAACGCGTCTTGAGCGACCGCGAGCGAAACGGCGCCGTCGGCCTTCGCGTCGGCGAAATCGCGCACCCAACGGAGCCGATTATTCGCCAACCGAGGCGTTCCGCGACTTCGCAACGCGATTTCGAGCGCCGCCGCGTCGTCGATTTTCACCCGCAACTTCGCCGCGTTGCGTCGAACAATTTCCGCCAACTCGTCGACGGCGTAAAAGTCGAGATGCTCGTGCATTTGGAAGCGGTCGCGCATCGGCGCCGAAATCAGCCCGGAACGCGTCGTCGCCCCGATCAACGTAAACGGCTTCAACGGGATATTTAGCGTTCGCGCGTTCACGCCCTCGCCCATCACGACGTCGACCCGAAAGTCTTCCATCGCCGGATAAAGAAACTCCTCGACCGACTTTTGGAGGCGGTGAATTTCGTCGATAAAAAGAACGGAGCCTTCGGTCGCGTTCGTCAAATACGGGATAACGTCTTTCGGCGCCCGCATCGTCGCGCCGTTGGCGATTTGCATTTCGACGCCGAGTTCGCGCGGAATACAGGTCGCGAAGGTCGTCTTTCCGAGTCCCGGCGGCCCGTCGAAAAGGATGTGTCCGAGCGTTTCGCCCCGTTTTTTCGACGCTTGAATTGCAATTTGCAGCCGCTCGTAAACGTCGCGCTGTCCGACCATATCGTCGATGCGCGTCGGTCGCAACGCCGCGTCGTCGTCCGCTTGAGCGCCGTAAAACGCGTCGGAATACCCGCCGCCCGTTTCGGAACCGCCGCCCAAACCGGCGTTATAACCGGCGTCGTCGTTATAACCGCGTCCGGAACCGCCGAAATCGTCGTTTTCGTCGCCGTCGTCGGCGCTAAAAATCGGTTTTCTCGCCATTGAATCTTTTCTACTCTCCGCAAACGCCCCGTTTTCTCGCTCGCTTCTCCGTCGTCCGGTTCGATTAGCGTCCCCGTTATTTCTCGACGGCAAAACGTTTTTTCGCCGACGCCCCAACGCGACCGCGCCCCGTCCGTTTCGAAAAACGCTCGTTTCGCAACGGTTCCGCCGATTGGAGAAGCGAAAAGGCGGCGCCGACGACAAAGTTTAACGGTCGCGCAAACTTTAACGGC
>JAFSFF010000079.1 GCA_017435375.1 Thermoguttaceae bacterium | reverse complement strand
CGGAGAGAAAAACTTATTATACATCGTCGGAGCGGAAATTTCACCCCCCCGAACGTCGAAAAAACCGGCGTTTTTTTAGAAATTCCTAAAAAAAGACGACTCCGCAACCTGCCCGTTTTCACTATTTCCCCTATTCCCTCATTTAACCGTTAGGCGTAACTTACCGTCGTCTTACTTCGCGGCGAATCGCTCCGCTTCTCGACCGGTTCCCCTTAACAAATTTTCTCTCGGCGCTATAATAATAAGGATAAAATTTTTCGCGCTCTCGCCGCTTTTTCGCAAAGGGCGACCGCGCCGTTCCCGTCGGGCCCTCTCGTTTGGAAGGAAGCGTTATGACCAGTCGACTTAACACGATCGAAGAAGCGATCGAAGCGTTCAAAAAAGGCGAAATCGTTATCGTTATGGACGACGAAGACCGCGAAAACGAAGGCGATTTCATCTGCGCCGCCGAAAAAACGACGCCGGAACACGTCAACTTTATGCTGAAACACGGTCGCGGCCAAACGTGCGTTCCGCTCCTGCCGGACACGTGCCGCCGCCTCAACTTGACGCAAATGGTCAAAGACAACACCGCGCCGCTTCAAACGGCGTTCACCGTTCCGGTCGACCATAAAACCGCCCGCACCGGTATCACCGCGCAAGAAAAAGCGACGGCGGTTCGCGCGCTCGCCGACCCGAACTCGCAAATTTCCGACTTCGTTCGCCCGGGGCACTTGTTCCCGTTGGAAGCGAAGGAAGGCGGCGTTTTGCGTCGCGCCGGGCACACCGAAACGGCGGTCGACTTGGCGCGCTTAGCCGGTCTTTTCCCGGCGGGTCTGCTAACGGAAATCCTCGACGAAACCGGCGACCGCGCGACGACGGAAGAACTTTTCGAAATGGCGGAGAAATTCGGCTTGAAGATCATTTCGGTCGCCGAGCTGATCAAGTACCGCCGTCAACGCGAAAAGATCGTCGAACGCGTCGCGGAAGCGAACCTTCCGACGAAATACGGCGACGGCAAAATCCTCGCTTACAAAATCAAATACGAAGACGGCGAACCGATCGCGATCGTTTACGGCGACCTTTCTTCGCAAGAAGCGCCGCTCGTTCGTTTGCACTCGTCCTGTTTCACCGGCGACTTGGTCGCGTCGTTGCGTTGCGACTGCGGCGACCAGCTCCACTTGGCGCTGAAAAAGATTCAAGACGAAGGGGGCGTCGGCGTTTTGGTTTACCTCCCGCAAGAGGGACGCGGCATCGGCTTGACGGAAAAAATCAAGGCGTACAAACTGCAAGACGGCGGAATGGACACGTGCGAAGCGAACCTCGCGCTCGGGCACGGCGTCGACCTGCGCGACTACGGCGTCGGCATTCAAATTTTGAAAGACTTAGGCTTGCATAAAGTTCGTTTGATGACGAACAACCCGAAAAAAGTCGAAGCGTTCGTTTACGACGGTTTCGACTTGAGCGTCGTGGAGCAGGTTCCGCTCGTCGCGCCGTGCAACAAACACAATCGCTTCTATATGGAAACGAAGCGCGACAAAATGGATCATACGCTCGGCGAAGAAGTCTGATTCCGCCGCGAATTTTTCCTAAAAAAGCCCGCGCTCTTCAAGAACGCGGGCTTTTTTATTCTTCCGAATCCAACCGCCGGTTACTTCGCGACTTCGGTCGTGCGCGTTTCGCGAATAACCGTTACCTTGATTTCGCCGGGGAATTGGAGACGTTCGGTCAACGCTTGCACGACGTCGCGACACGTTTTCGCGGCGCTCTCGTCCGTCGTCAACAGCGAGTTCACCAAGACGCGCATTTCGCGGCCCGCTTGAACCGCGTACGCCTGTTCCACATACGGGAACTCCATCGCGATCTTCTCCAACTCCTCCATTCGCTTGACGTAATGTTCCAACGTCTCGCGACGAGCGCCCGGGCGCGCCGCGCTGCACGCGTCCGCCGCCGCGACGATCGTCGTGTAAGGGTCGGCGACGCGCGGATCGTCGTGGTGGTTCAACGCCGCTTGCACGACCTCGGCCGGTTCGCCGTAACGTTTAAGGATATTCGCGCCGATTTTCGGGTGTCCGCCCTCCAACTCGTGGTCGGCGGCCTTTCCGACGTCGTGCAAGAGCCCGCAACGCCGCGCCAGCTTCTCGTCCAACCCCATCTCGACCGCCATCATACCGGCCAAAAACGCGACTTCGATCGAGTGCCGCAACACGTTCTGACTATAACTCGTGCGGAAATACAAACGTCCGAGCAAATTCACCACCCGATCGTTCAGCCCGTGAACGTCCGCCTCTTGGCACGCTTCGACGCCGGCTCGCTGAACGAACGCCTGAATTTCGCGGTGCGTTTGCGCGTAAACCTCCTCGATGCGCGACGGGTGAATGCGACCGTCCGCGATCAATCGCGTCAACGCCAAGCGCGCCGACTCGCGACGAATCGCGTCGAAAGCGCTCACGATCACGACGCCCGGCGTGTCGTCGATAATCACGTCGACGCCGGTGATCTTTTCAAAAGCGCGAATGTTGCGCCCTTCGCGACCGATGACGCGTCCTTTCATATCGTCGTTCGGAATGTCGACCGTGCTGGTCGTCGATTCCGCGGTGTGCGCCGCCGCGTATCGTTGCAACGCCAAAAGAAGCGTTTCTCGCGCCTGTTCTTCGCAACGCTCCGCCGTCTTTTTTTCGTGTTTCAGAATCAGCGCGCCCTGTTCTTCGATCAGTTCTTGGTCGAGTTTTTTCAGGACGATTTCTTTCGCCTCTTCCTTCGACAGGTTCGCCAGATCGTATAAAACTTGGTCTTGCGCGGCGATTTTTTGCTCTAATTCGGCGTTCAACTCCGTTTGGCGCGCGATCTTTTCGCTCAGCTCGCGCCGCGTCGACTCGACCGCCTTTTCCTGTTTTCGCAACTCGTCGGCCTGTTGGTCGAGCGCGTCTTGACGTTTGTCGAGTTGGCGTTCTTTTTCGTTTTGCTCCGCTCGCGCCGCCCGTTTTTCACTTTCCAACTCTTCCTTTTGGCGCATACCTTTTTCTTTAAGCTCGATTTCCGCTTCGCGCCGGAAATTTTCGGCGTCGAGCTTAGCGCGGCGCACCACGTCGTTCGCTTCGTCCTCCGCGTCCTTTTGGCGGATTTTGTTCATATATTGCAGACCGAAAAAGACGCCGCCGCCCGAAAGAAGCGCCGCGCCTAAGGTCGAAATCGCCGTTACAATAGAATTCACCCAAATATCCTCGCGCGTTTGCGCGACGTCGCGGTCGCGTTTTCCGGAGAACGTCGAGCGCGACAAACGCCGCCCGCGAACGCCGACTCCAACGCCGACGCTCTACGCGACGAGAAAAGGATATTATTCGGCCCCAAGCGGCCCATAAAATCGCGATTCAAGAAAAGCGCGTCCGACAATTTCCCTCCAAACAACGCGAACCGTCGGCGCTGCGCTCGACGTTTGTTCGTTCGTTCAAAAGTTTCGACGCGACCGCGCCGAATCATTATCGTCGAGTCGTCCGCCTCGGTTGCCCCGTCGCGAAAACGACCCTTTCGCTATTTTAACAAAGATTCGCGGCGTTGGCAATCGAAAAACCGGAAATTTTCGAACGTTTCAAGAAAAAAACGTCGCGACGTTTGAGAACTCGCCCAACGTCGCGACGTTTCGAGTCGCCGTCGAAGAATCGACGCGCCTTCGTTAGTCGTCCATCACGTCTTTTTCGCGATTTTTGGCCAACTCGGTCGCCATTTCTTCGTACTTTTTCGTCAGCTCTTGAATCGATTCCTTCGCGTCGTCGCGTTCGTCTTCGGAAATCGCCTTCGCTTTTTCCTCGGCGTCGACTTGTTTGTTCCCGTCGCGTCGGACGTTGCGAATCGCGATTTTGCACTCTTCGCAAAGTTCGCTGATCATCTTCGCCATTTTGCGACGCACGTCGGTCGAGAGCGGCGGAACGTTCAAGCGAATAACTTTGCCGTCGCTGTTCGGCGCGTACCCGAGTTCGGAGTTAATAATTCCCTTCTCGATGTCCTTCAACGTTCCGACGTCGAACGGACGAATCAAGATTTGTTGCGGTTCAGGGCAAGCGATCGTCGCGATCTGTTTGAGCGGCATTTCGGAACCGTAAGCGACGACTTTAACGCCCTCGACCAACCCGGGATTCGCGCGCCCGGTGCGAACGCCGGTCAACCCTTTGCGAAGTCGAGCGACCGCTTTGTCCATTCGGTCCTCGACGTCGAATAAAATTTCTTCCGTCGACATAATCGATACTTTCGTTTGGTAATCGGTGAAACAAAGCCCGCCGACCGACGCGCGGAAAGCGGCGCAAGAGACGCTCGCGACGTCCGCGCAGTCGCGTTCGTCCTCGAGCGTCTTCCGTGATCCGGCGCCGAATCGCAACGTCGGCGCTCTTACCTTAACAATATAAAGCGGATTCGCCGTCGACGCAAGGAGCGAACGCGATATTTTCCCAAAATTTCCTTAGGAAATCGCGCTTTCCGCTCCGTTTGCGCCGTTCGCGCCGCGTCAACCGGCGGCCGAATCCTTCGAATCCTTCGAATCCTTCGAATCGTCCGATTCGTCGTCTTCGTACCCGGCTCCGTAACCGTAACCGGCTCCGTAGCCCGCGCCGTAACCGTAACCGGCCCCGTAGCCCGCGCCGTAACCGTAACCGGCTCCGTAACCCGCGCCGTAACCGTAACCGGCTCCGTAACCGTAGCCGCCGCCGTAACCGTAACCTCCGCCGTAGCCGCCGCCGTAACCGTAACCGGCTCCGTAGCCGCCGCCGTAACCGTAGCCGTAACCGTAATCGCCGCTTTGTTCTTCTTCGGCGAACTCGTTATAGAAACGGTGTTTGTCGTGGCAGTTAACGATGCAGCCCAAAATATTCGCGCCGACTTCCGCCAACGACTTAATCCCGGCGACGACGTCCGGACGTCCGCGACGACGAACGCGGAATACGTAGGTAACGCCGTCGACTCGCGTCGCCATCGACGCGGCGTCGGAAACGTACAACGTCGGCGGGGAGTCGATCAAAACGACGTCGAAGCGCGAACGCAATTCTTCGAGCGCGGCGTCGAATTCGAGCCCGGCGACCAATTCGGCCGGATTTTTGCGGCGCGTCCCGGCGGTAACGACGGTCAAATTCTTGACCGGCGTCGGACGCAACACGGCGTCAAGCGACATTTCGCCGCTCAACGCGTTCGAAATCCCTTCTTTGTTCTCCAAGCCGAACCACTTGTGAACGTCCGGTTTGCGCAAGTCGCAGTCGACGAGAACGACGCTCTTGCCCGCTTCCGCGATCTTGACGGCGAGGTTCGAGAAGAACATCGTTTTCCCGTCGCTCGGGTGGGGGCTCGTGTTCAAAACGACGCGTCCGCGACCGGTCGACGGCTGATTGAAGAGCCGCGTGCGGATTTGTCGGAAAACTTCGCATACCGGCGCGTTCGGCTTATAGTACGCGAAGAGTTCCGGGTCGGGCTTGCGAGCTTCGCGCGCTTCCTTTTTCTTTTTCGGAGTCGCGTCTTTCAACGCCGATTTGAACGACGGCAACTGCGTCAAAATCGGAACGCGAAGCGCGCGCGAAATTTCGCTCGGCGAACGGAAGGTCGCGTCGCAAACGTCGACCAAATAGGCCAAACCGAATCCGAAAACAAAACCGAGCGCGAAACCGACGAACGCGAATTTAATCAAACTCGGATAAACCGCGACGTAATTCAAACTCGGCTCCGCGACGCGCAACTCGTGTTCGTCGACGTTGCTGACGAGCGCGAGACTTTCCAAACTTTGCCCAAAGTTTTGATGCATCGTTTTGAGCGATTCGAGCGCGACCCGTTTCGCCGCCAATTCTTCGCGGTACTCGTTCATTTTCCGAACTTCAGGGTCGTAAGAATGCATATATTCTTCCGTTTTCATCTGAATTTCGTTTAATTCGGCGATCTTTTGACGAACGGCGTTGACGTAACCCGCGAAGAAGTCCGGATAATTGATCGTCCCGATCGAGCCGACGTCGTTAATATTCGCCATCGTCTCTTCCAACTGCTCTTTCCGCAGCGCAAGACGTTTTTCAAGTTCGATAACTCGCGGGTGCGAATCCCCAAACTTGAGGCGTTCGGCCGACAGCTCTCCTTCGAGCTTGGCGACTTCTTCTTCCTCGCGTTGTCGCGCCGTGGTGGCCATCATACTGGCGGAAAGCGTTTCGGTGTCCTGCGAACCGCGCGCCGTGTTCAACATCGACGCGAGAATCGTGTCGTTGTCGCTCGCGCCCAGCATCGAAATAATTTCGTGGGTCGGCACGTCTTTAATATCGCGCCCCATCAACGCGTCTTCGAGACTGTTCAAGCGCGTGTTCCACTTCATAATCTCGAGGTCGATCGCGACTTGTCCTTCGCTCATCCCGATCAAACGCGCCAACAACGGGTTATTTTCTTCGTTCCCCATATGCGTAACGTCGGCGGAGCTGGCCAAGTCGAGCAACTCGCGCGTTTTCTCTTCGATTTCGACGTGCAGAGCGGCTTGATGTTTTTCGATTTCCTTACGAACGAACTCGCTTTTATTGTTGTACGTCGCGTTAAAATATTTTTTAAATTCGTCGACGACGATTTGCACGATCAGCTGCGCTTCTTCCGGGTCGAGAGCGACGCAAGAGACCGAAATAACGTTCGCGTCTTCAAAATCGCGACCGTTCCCCCCTTTTTTAACGGAGAGCATTTTACGCAGCATTCCGATCGCGATCGCTTTTTTTCGTCGTTCTTCTTTCGCCGCGACGCTGTTGCCGCGCGCTTGCTTTTCCGTTTCGTCGACGGCGACTTCCTCGGCGTTCTCGTTTTCGGCGTCGCCGTTTGCGTTCGATTCGTCTTTTTGCGTTTCCGGTTGAGTAGCAACCGCCGCGCCTCGGGTTTCCGCGACCAATTTCGCGCTCGCTTCGACCCGCAAATTAAATTTTTCTTCGAAACGAGGCGCGTCTTGGCGATATTTTCCTAATAACGCGTTGCTCACCGGTTCCAAGATTACGTCGCTAACGATAACCGTGGAAAGAGTTTCGATATTATCGATTTTCGGTTGGTTATTCGCCGCGCTCGTATGGTCGTAAGAGCGCAAAAGCGCCGACGCGCTCGCCGACGGGAAGTAAATTTCGACGCTCGACTCGTATTCTTTGGGCGTAACGGTGTATTTATAAACCGCCAACGCGCCGCCGACGATCGTCATCAAGACGACGATCCAAATTTGCCGACGCAAAATTCCTAAAATATCGAAGAAGTTTAAATCGCGTTCGCCGCCCCCCGCCATACCGACTTGCGGCGCCGGGCCGCGCGGAACGTCGGCGCCGCGACGTTCCGTCCACGTTCCGCCGCGTTCGCCGCGCGTTTTTTTCGCAGTTTTCGGCACGTCGGAGCGAACCGACGCGCCCGCGTCCGACGCGTTAGTTTTCCATTGCGGAGAATTGTTCTGCGAACCGTTCTCAGTAGTCATTTTATCCATCCCAAATCCTAGTTGCGACTGTATTGCGGACGCACTCGCCGCAAAGTTCTCGCGTCGACGTCGCGTTTCTTACCGCCGCAACGTCGCGCTTCAAACGCTTTTTAAGTTTGTTTTATTATACAAAACGCTTTCCATCTCGAAAAGAGGAATTCACTCTCTTCGCAAAACCTGCTTTCGTAGAATTAGATAATCGTTCAAAAATACTTCCCTCTCGATTTTTCTCAAATCGTCGTTCTCCTCCGGCTTTTTTAACAATTTAGATAAACCTGGGGTTCTATAACGAGAAAAATAAGTAAATTACCAATAAAAACTAAAACAAGTTCTATGTATAATATTAAAACCTTACACAAGATACGTAAAATAACTAAACTTTAGATAATAAAAATTTCTGTAAAAATTTTAAAAATTTTTAGGCGTCGTTAATCTCGTTTTCCGCTGCCTCTTTAATTATCCAACACGGCGAACTAAGGGTTTCTAATCGTACTTCAAGAAATAAAAAAAGAGTCGATTACTCGACTCTTTTTTTATTCGCCTTACAGGAACCCCGCTATTAACGTTGGCACGGAGTAACTGCGCAGGGGCATTTGTCGTCGTCGACGCCAAGAGCAATCGCCGTCGCAACCAAAGCGCCGGCCAAACCAAGGAAGCCCCAGTTATTACCGGAATACATCGTCGCGCCAGTCGGAACTTGGATCGGAGTTTGCGTCGGAACCAGCGGAAGGTTCGCAACCGGACGAAGGGAGGCGTTAGCGACCGGTTGGCTCGGAATTACAACGGAGCCTCGATCTTTCTTCAAACCGGCGTCGGTCAATTCAAAAACAAAATTGTCGTCTTTCTCCGTAACGACAAGCGCCGCGGCGCCATAACGAACGCGAGCGGTTGCAGCTTGTTCAACGGTAAGCTCGTAATTACCGGCTACGACGTCCATCGAAAAATCACACGCGTCGCCACTAGCGACAATTTCACCATCGTCGTTAGAGACCGAATATTTAATGTTTTGCGCCGGAACTAAATTATTGTTCGCGTCGCGTTCTTTAATTTCAACTTTAACGTCAGCGGCTTGAACCGACGCAACGGCCGCCAAAGCCAACATCGCAACCAACATCATCAAGGTACGTTTCATTTTTTCACCTAAATTCTTAGACGGCAACCGTGCGTGCGAACCCGGAAAACTCGTTTCAAAATTCGCTACGCGAAACAATCCGCTTTATTGTCTATTATTCTACACTCAATTCACACGTTTGACAAGTCTTTTTTTTGTGAAATTTATCTTTTTTCTTAAAAAAGTCGAAAAATCGTTATTTTTCCACCTTAAAAGACTTATCTCGCGCGTTGCTCGACATTATTTTTAAACTTTAACGCCGCGCGCTTTTCCACAGTTTTTCAACTTTATTCTTTTTTATCGTTTCCAAACTTAGGATTAACGTCCGCAAACGCGCGAAATTATTCTCCGCAACGTTGCAAATTTCCCTTCCAACGTTCGATCGCGGCGCTCAATTCGCCGGCGACCAAAACGCCGCGCTCTTTCAAAACTTCGGCGACCGACTCGTAATACCAAATTAAATCGGCGCTTCCGCCTTTGAAACGCGACAAAGTCGCCTCGGATCCCGCGATTTCCATCGCTCGAGTAAGGGACGTAATATTGTCCAACTTATCGCAACCGCTCACGAGCGCGGCGGCTTCGGAGCCGGTTCGCAAATGCGCCAAATACGCTTCCTTACGTTCGCGCCAAGGAGCCTTGCGGTTCGCGTCGGCGGTCGTCGAGTCGGAAGTCTCCAACACGACGTCGGCGACGAAATCGCCGAAACGTTCGCGAATAACCGCCTCGGTTTCCATTCCGCCGCAATCCTCGACCGCGTCGTGCAGGAGCGCGGCGATCGCGACGTCTTCGGACGCGCCGAAATCCAACGCCAATCCGGCGACGCGGAGCAAATGCGACAAATACGGAACGCGACCGATTTTGCGCGATTGTTCGCGATGAAGGTCGGAAGCGAAAGCGATCGCCTCGTCAAACCGTTCGCTCAACGGCCCGGCTCCAAAATTCGCGTCGATTTTATTCGCCGTCATTTTGATTTCCGTCCTTTATCTAAAATTCAAACGTCTTGGCTTTCGCTCGCCGCATATTTTATTTTTCACATTTTTGCGTCGGCGTCAAGTAGGTTTCGCACATTTCCTACTATTTTTGTCAGTTTTCTCGATTATTTCGCCGACGTCGACGTTAATCTCGGCGTCGACTCCCGCGTTCGGGCTTTTCGAACTTATCTTTCAACTCGATCGCGTCGAGTTCGACCGTTCCGACGCCTTCGAGAATCCCGATTTGCAACGACGCTTCGGTCGCGCGTCGCGGGACGGCGACCTCTTCGCTCATTTCGCGCCAGTCGAACGTTCCGGCGGACGCGGCCCAAAGGATTTCGTCGGCGATCGGCTTGCGGTTGCGGTCGAAAAAGACGATTCGCGCCAACGGAACCGTTTGTCGACCTTCGGTCGCTTGCAAATCGAGCGCGCGCGCCTTGCCGGTCAAAACGATTTTCTTCACTTTCGTCCCGTCGACCGGAACGAACTGCCGCAAATGACAGTACATTTCGCGTTCGCGTTGTCGTTCTTTTAGATTCGCGAAATCGCTCGAAAGTTCCCGACGGTTTTCCGGAAGCGTCGCCGCCGCGAAGCGCGCTTCGTTGCGGTCTTTTTTGCGATGTTCTTCCTTCACCGAAGCGTTGTCGCAAACGCAAACCCGGCTTCCCTCCGGCGCGTCGTCCCGTTCGGCGACGTAAACGTTCCGCGTCGCGTACCAGCCTACCGGCGTCGGAAGGCGCGGCGGAAGTTCGATCGCCAACTCGTTCGACTCCTCGTCTTTTTTATCGGCGGCTTCGTCGTTTTTCGCTTCTCTTTCTTGCGCGGACGCTTCGTCTTTACCATCTTTCCCATTTTCACGCGACGCGACGAGCGCGGAGCGAACGATTTCCTCGAACCCGCCGCCGACGACGCTCGGTTTCGTCGGGTCGGGAGCGTCGGCGCGACTTTCCTCCGCTTCGCCGGTCATCGGAACGAAGCAAATCGGAATCAGCTCTTTACGCTCGATTTTACCGTCTTTTTTTTCGCAAAGAACGAAATACTGTTGATACCGCTCGCCGACCGGAATGATCAACTTGCCGCCCTCTTTGAGTTGGTCGAGGAGCGGTTGCGGGACGTCCTCCGGCGAACAAGTAACGATAATCTTGTCGAACGGCGCGGCTTCCGGCCAACCTTGGTACCCGTCGCCGACGCGAACGAAGACGTTGTCGTATTCGAGCTTTTTCAACGTTTCGGCGGCGCGACGACCGAGGTTTTTGACGATCTCAATCGAGTAAACTTCGGAAACCAAACAACTTAAAACGGCCGCTTGGTACCCGCTTCCCGTCCCGATTTCCAAGACGCGGTCGGTCGGTTGCGGGTCGAGCGTTTCCGTCATATACGCGACGATAAAAGGCGCGGAGATCGTTTGCCCGTCGCCGATCGGGAGCGCGGCGTCTTGATACGCGTATTCGCGAAACTCCTTCGTAACGAACTCGGCGCGCGGGATTCGCGCCATCGCCTTCAAAACGCGAACGTTGCGCAACTCCTTCGTCGGAATCAACTCTTCGAGCGTCATTCGGAGCGCGTCTTGAACGACCGGATATTTCGCGTCGAGTTCTTCCGGCGTTCGCGGTTTGAGCGGCGACGTCGGGGGCGGCGTCAAAATCCCGGAGTCGGCGTTCGGCTTAACCGTCGTCGTTTTTCGGGTCGTCGGTTTCTTCGCCGGCTCTTTTTTCGGCGCGGCTTCCGCTTTTTTCGTCTCTTTCTCCGGCGTCGCGACTTTTTCGACGCTCGTTTTTTCCGGCGCCGGTTTCAACGTAACGCGCTGCGCCGTCGCGACGTCCGCGCTCAATCCCAAACTCGCGACCAACGCCGCGCTCAAGCCCCAACGTTTCATTCGTTCCGTTCCTTTTTTGCGAAAAGCCCCGTCGCGATAAGACGACGGCGCCGTCTCCAACGCGACGACGCCGTTCGATTGCGTTTTTTCGAGTAAATTAAGCGGTGATCCCGCGCGTCAACGTCATAAACGCCGTTTCCAAGTTGACTTCCTCTTCGCGGAAAGAGCGAATTCGGAAACCGCGCTCGATCAGCCGCGTCAGGAGCGCGGAATAGTCGTCGAGCCCTTTTCCCTTTTCGATCAAAACGCGAAGCGCGTCGTTTTTCGTCTTCTCGACCGACTCGACGATCGCGTCGTCGGTCAGGAACTTCGCGCATTCGTCGATTTTCTTCCCGAAATTTTCGTCTTGCGGCTCGGCCAACTCGACTAAAACGACGACTTGGTCGCGAACGCGCTTCATCACGTCCTCGACGCGGGCGTCGACGAGGAGTTCGCCGCGCTCGATAATCCCGACTTTATTGCAGACGTCGGCCAACTCCGGGAGAATATGGCTCGAGACCATAATCGTCTTGCCGCGACCGCCCAAGCGTTTCAGCAACTCGCGAATTTCGATGCGAGCGCGCGGGTCGAGCCCGCTGGCCGGTTCGTCGAGGAGCAACACTTGCGGGTCGTGCAACAGAACGCGCGCCAAACCGAGCCGCTGCGTCATCCCGCGGCTTAAGCTCGTTACCAACGCTTCCCGCTTGTACCCCAAGTCGACGAGTTCGAGAACCTCGTTGCAAATTTTCCGACGCGCTTCGCCCCGCACTCGGTACGCCGCCGCGAAAAATTCGAGATACTCGATCACCTTCATATCGTCGTAAACGCCGAAAAAGTCGGGCATAAAGCCGATTAAGCGGCGAATTTCCTTCGGTTTCGTATAAATCGACAAGCCGCAAACGTACGCTTCGCCGTACGTCGGTTGAAGAAGCGTCGCGAGCATCTTCATCGTCGTCGTTTTTCCGGAACCGTTCGGGCCGATGAAGCCGAAAAGGTCGCCTTCGTTCAACTCGAGCGTTAAATTTTTCAACGCGAAAAGTTTTCCGTATTGCTTCGTAAGGTCTTCGGTTTTAATCATCGAACGCGGCCCAATTTCTTCCTTATTTCGCTCGCCCTTTTAACTCGGCGTTTTCCTTTTTTCAATATTTTCGGTCTTGCTTTTCACTTCTTGACGACGGTCGCGAGTCAACGCTCCGCGCCCGGCGCCGCGCCGCGCCGCAACGGCAAAACCAATCGAACGACGACCGTTCTCTTCGACGGCGCGGAACCCGCGTCCCCGCTTTCGGTCAAATTCGCGACGGTCGGTTTAAGTTCGTCGCTCGACCCGAACGTTCCGTATTTTTCGACGGCGAGTTCGGCGTCCGTCTTCCCCTTCGCGCCGACGGGTCGCGATTTCGCGACTTCTTCCAACGGACGGTATTTCTCGGCTTCCGGGTCGACGACCGTTCCGTAAACGACGGCGCGACCGCAACGGATCAAATCGCTCAAATCGACGTCGCCTTGGAGCCGTTTTTCAAGACCGTAACTTTCGCTTCCGCCGCCGAGGTCGTAAAAAGACGCGGCGCGCAAAATATACGGAACGCGGCGCGACGCGGCGTTGTAATCGGTCGAATTCCAACGCTCGGCGCGCTCGGTCGGAACCGAACTTCGATGTTCGTTTAAGACGCGACGCGTTTCCAATCGAATCGCCGAACGTTCCAATTTCGTTTCGCCCGGCGCGAGAGTTCCCAACGAATACGCTCCGCCCGCGTAAAGAACGAACGCCGAATAAATCGGGACGTCGAGCGGATTGACGATCGTTCCGCGCAAAGCCAATCCGTCGTCGTAAAGATCGCCGCGCGGCAGTTCGGCCAAGCGTCCCGTCCAACGTCCGACGAAACTCTTGCTCGACCGCGCTAAAAACGGAACGGCGTTCAAGCCGGCCGTCGCCGAGACGTTCGCGTCGACCGAATACGGAGCGTCCCAAACGCGCGGCGCGAAAGTTTGCTGTTCCGCTCCTCCGACGCCGTCTCCGGAAAGAGCCAACGGCGTCAACGTCGCCGTCGGTTCGTCGACAAATCGAGCGTCTTTCCCAAACGCCGACGCGTCGCCCGCGGCGAACGTCAAACCGCGTCGTCCGTCTTGCGGCGAGTAAAGTCCAAACCAAGAGACGTTGCGAACGACGCCGCTTTCGACGTCGACGTCGATTAAGTCGACTTGATTCAAACGCGGTTCGCTCGTTCGCGTCGCTTTCGTCGCCCAAACGGCCAACGCGCCGAACAAAATAACGAACGCCGGAAACGTCGCCCAAGTCGTCGACGGACGTTTAAACGCTTTCTTCGCCAACGCCCAATCAAGCGGGCCGACGGCTAAAAGATAAACGAACGCTAAAATAAGAGCCAACGCGAAGGACGGCGCCGCGACGCCTTCGAAAACGTCGTTCGCGCTGCGCAACTGCCCCGAAATATCGCGATATCCGCGTTTGACGTAAACCGGCGCGTCGACGTTTCCGCCGCCGGACGCGGCGCGTCCTAAAATTTTCGTCCAAAGAACGCCGCGTCCCATCCAGTTCGAGAAGGGGGGCGTCGACAAATCGGCGGCGAAAAACGCGACCGTCCCCAAGCCGACGGGACGCTCGACGAAAAGAGGCGTTTCCGCCTCCAGCATTCCGACGACGGCGTTCGGCTTCAATTCGGAAACGACGGGAACGCGCAAATAAGGCGACGACTTCGTCCCGGTCATCGCGAGGTTTTTAACCCCTTCCAAATTCGATAAAAGAGAGTTGACGACGCGAAACTCGTGCGGCGCGTCGGCGACTTTCTCTCCGGGCGAAAAAGCGAAAAGCGCCCCGCCCTCCTTAATCAACGGAATCGATTCGGCTCCGGCGAGCAAAACGACGTCGCCGCCCCGTTCGAGCCAACGTTCGATCGCGACGATTCGCGCGTCGTTCGGGCCGAGTCCCGCGAAGGTTTCCGGATTTGCCGTCGTCAAAATCAGGCGTTCGACCGCCTCGTAAGAACGCCAATCGGTCGGCGCTTCGTCGAGCGAATCGAGTTGAACAACCGTCGGACGGCGCGCTTCGCTCCAACGCAACGTCGAAAACGCGTCCTTAAGCCCGATTTCGCCGTCGCCGACGACGAGATAAATCGGCTTCGACGCGGAAGCAGGCGCGGCGAAGACGGTCGCCGATTCGGAGGAACGCGCGCCCGGTTCGAACGTTTTTTCGGCCGTCGCGCCGTTCGCGTCGAAACAACGCAACGTCAACGCCGCGTTCGCTTTAGGCAAAACGATCGAAAACTCGGCGCGTCCCGCTTCGTTCTCGTCGACGGTCGGCGTTTTCGCGACGACGAACGGCGTTCCGTCGGAGTCGAGCGTTTCCAGTTCGATTCGCTCGACGCTCCCCTTCCAAAACGCGACGACCCGCGTTTGAAATCCATTCTTGTAAACGCCGTCGAAACCGACGTTAACGGCGCTCGCTTCCAACGCGGTCGACGGAACCGACGCGCGACAAACGTTCGCGACCGTCGCCGCCCAAAGCGACAACGTTGCGACGACTAGCGACGTCGCGCGCCGCCGCCAACTTGCGACCGTCAAGGTTCTGTTTTCGTTCGTTCGCCGCCCCATTTTTTCCTCGTTCGTCGTTTCGCCGTCGCCCTACGCGCCGCCCTTCGTTGTTTTCGCTTTGATTACAGTTTGTCGCTTCCGTCGTCTTTTCGCCGTCAAGGTTTTTCCGAATCGGGACACTCGCAAACGAGCTTGCCGCATCCGGGACAACCGGTTCCGTATTTATCGGCCAACGCTTTGTTTAAGTCGACGTCGACGACGTTGGCGATCGTCGTCAACCAAGCGAAAACGTCCGCAAACTCTTCCTCGCGCTCCTTTTGCGTTCCGTCGCGCAACGCGGTCGAAAGTTCGCCGACCTCTTCCATCAGCCACATAAAAGTGCCGGCGACGCCGCGTTCGCGGTCTTTTTCGACGTACATCTTGCGAATTAACGCTTGAAAGTCGGGAATAGAAAGTTCTTTCGTCGGCGCGACCGGCGCGTCGTTTTTCGCTTCTTGATCTTGCATCGTTTGCCGCTCTTTTCAATCGAGTTTATCGGTTAACCGCTTTATTTTCAACGCTTGCCGCGTTTTCATTCGCTTTGTCGGGAAAACGAGTCGACGATTTGCGCCGCTTCCCCGCTTCTATTATACCGAAAAAAGAACGATTCGCAAGCGGAGCGCCCCCGCTCTTTTTAACTTACCGCGTCGGCCAAACGTCGGCGAACCCCGGCGTCGCGAACACGTCGATTTTTTCGGCGGTAAACGGCGGTTCCGCGTCGTTTTTAACGCGGTAAAGTATCGTTTCGAGCGATTCGAAACGCCCGGGCGCGCCCGCTTCCTCCGCGTCGATGTTTTTCAAACGTTCAAGCAATTTCGGCGTTTCGTCGAGGCCTAAAACGCAAACGGCGCTCGCCAACGCGTCGGCGGCGGTCGCGTCGGCCGCGACAACCGTCGCGACGCAACGCCGCGTCAACGGTTCGCCGGTTCGCGGATCGATAATATGCGAATAACGAACGCCGTCGAGTTCCAAAAAACGGTTCGCGTCGCCCGACGACGCGACGCCGACGTTCGCCAACGTTCGATAAAACGCCGGTTCGCCGTCCTTTACGAGCCCGGCGACGCCGATCGTCCACCCGTCTTTTCCGGGAGGCGCGGCGCCCAACCGCAAATCGCCCCCCGCGTCGACCAACGCCGACTCTATCCCGAACGTTCGCAACGTTTCCAACGCTTCGTCGAGCGCGAAACCTTTAGCGATTCCGCCGACGTCGAAACGAACGCCCGGCGCGGTTTCGACGCCCGTTTCGGTCAGTTTCCAACCGTCGAGTCCGACCGTTTTTTTCGCCGCTTCGAGGATTTTTTCCGGCGGACGTTCGTTGAAGTAACGGCTTCTGCGCCAAAGTTTTACAACGGGCCCGACGGTCGCGTCAAAGGCGCCGCCGGTCAAGACGCAGAAGCGTCGCGACTCTTCCAGCGTTCGGCGCAAATCGCCGCTAATCGCGACCGGAGCGCCGCTTTCTCCCGATTCGCGACAAACGCGAACAATTTCGCTCTCCGAATCGTAATCGGAAAGCGCGGCGTTAAGTTCGTCGAAACGCTTCCAAACGGCGTTCGCGGCGGCGTTTGCGGTCTCCGAGTTCGGCGCGTGCATTACGATTCGAGTCGGAACGCCCATTTTTTTATCGGCGAACTCAAACCGTCGCCAATTCAACGTTTCCGACGCGTTCCCCTTCTCCGTCGATTCGGGCGTCGTCGCGCTTGCGCCTTTTGTCCCGAATCCCAACGCGACCCCGCCGCAAAGCGCGCTTATAAACGTCCGTCTTTTCATCGTTTAGCCTTCCCGTTTTTCGGTCGACTTTTAAGTCAACGGCATAATGACGTAAGAGTACCCGTCGGAAGTCTCGAAAAGAGCCGGTTTATCCGCGAGGAAATAGAACGAAACCGTTTCTTCCGGCGCGAGACACCGCAAAAAGTCGCTCAAAAACTTCGAGTCGAGACGCAACGCGGTCTTTTCGTCGTCGTAAGTAATCGGAATCTGAACGCTCGATTCGCCGATTTCCTCGCCCGCGGCCGCGACGACGACTTTGCCCGGTTCGAAGTTAAGCCAAACGCCCGGTTTCTTTTCCGACGCGACGATTTCCGCTTGACGCACCGCCGACGCGAGCGGGCCCGCGATGAAATCGACCTTTTTGCGTCCGCTCTTTTCCGGGAAGATCGCGCGCCAGTTCGGGAAACGTCCGTCGATCAGAGTGCTGGAAACGACGAACGAGCCGATTTTAATCAACGCTTGTCCTTCGTTGACCGCGACCAACGCTTCGTCGACGTCGCCGAAAGCGCGTTCGATCAAATTCAACGTGCGCGGCGGGAAAATCGTTTTGTTCTCCGATTCGTGTTCGCCGACCGCTTCCGCGACGCCTTCTTGAAACGCCAAGCGCCGTCCGTCCGTCGCGACCGCCGAGACGCGATCTCCGGTAAAATTCATCAAAACGCCGCCTAACGCGTAATGCGAATTTTCGGCGTCGATAGCAAACGTCGTGCGTCGAATCATTTCGCCCAAGACTTTCGTCGGGATTTTATGATAGGCTTCGGCTTCAAACGACGCGACCGGCGGAAAATCGCTTGCTTCGCACGTGGCGAGCTGATAGCGGAAATTTTCGCCGGTAACGGTCAACGACGTGCCTTCGGCTTCAATGATCGCTTCTTCCGTCGTCGTCTCGGCCAATATCTTACGCAACAGTTTCGCCGGAAGAATCACGTCGCCCGTTTCTTCGACGGCAACCGCGTCGCCCGCCGCAATTTCGACGCGAGCGCCGACGTCGCCGTCGGTGGCCATTAAAAGAACGCTCGAATCGACCGCCGACAATTTAACGTTTTGCAACGCCGGACGAACGTCGCGCGTCGCGGCAAAAGAAGCGGTCAACGAAAAAAGCGGTAAAAACTTATCGCGACGACAACGAATCTTCATAAAAATCCTCGTTTGTTTATTCGGTGAAAATGTAAAGGCGCGCAACGCTCGCCAAGGAGCCTAAAAAAGGAAAGAGCCGCGTGTCTTTAATATCGTCCTTTTTCCTCTCCTTCTTTGCAAGAAAAATCAGACGCGTTTCAGACTATGAAATAACACGGGAAATAAGACAGACAAGAGGTAGATTAAACTAAAACAAACGAGAAGCAAGATAAGAAAAACATAATAATTTATTATAAATATATAGTAGTATTAATAGTGAGCGATGAAAAAATGTCAAAAAAACGGAAGACGGGCGCGTAACAGAAGTAATACGCAATGTTTATAAATAAAACTAAGTCGTGATAAACCTGTAATAAAGATGTGTTTTGTGTGTAGGATGTAAGGAAGTGTAGTAAAAT
>JAFSFF010000078.1 GCA_017435375.1 Thermoguttaceae bacterium | reverse complement strand
TGCCGTCCTTGGCGCTGGCGACGACGAAGAGCCGCAGGAGGTTTTTCGTTTCGCTGGGCTTCACGCGTCCATAAACGACAACGCAATTTCTTGACGCCAGTCTTTCGTGATTCGCTCGACAGTCTCGTCCGGCGCTTCTCGCAGGCCAAGTCGGGCGAGGACTTCCCGCCGATGGTTCGCCGCTTGTTCGTCGAGGAGCGTTAGAAGGTCGTTCAAACATTGTACCCGCCTTCCATTTTCTAGGGTGATGCGTTTTCTGTTGTTGTACAGCGTTTTTTCACTGCACCCGAGGCACTTGGCAAGCTTTTTCATCGTCAAGGGCCAGTCGTAAAGGCTACCATTACTAAGGTTACGTCCTGCTTTGTCGATTAACATTTGGGTTTTCTCCGTTCTTTTTTGGGGGGTTGTCGCTGTCATTATACAGAATATCGCCAATTTTGCCCTGTGAAATTAGGTAAAATGAAGGAATTTTGGCAAAATAGCGAAAATAGGCCGCCGTTCAAAAAGTGCAGAAAAACGCGTTTTTCGTCGCTATCCGCACTTGAAGCAGAAAAGATTACTTGTTATAATGCACTTGTCGACTTTCCCTTAAACTTGGAAGGAGGTTCTGAGATGGTACTTGATGAAGTGTCGTCGGAGATGCTTCGGCGCAAACTCGACGACGCGCGGTTCTTGGCGATGTGGGTTGCGAACGAAACGTCGCTCTTCCTCGCCGACCTTGGCGACGAAGGCGCGAACGCCGAACGGCTCGCCGCCTTCGTGCGTATGGTTCGCGGCGACTTGGCGGAGGCGGTGGAGATTTGCGCCGAGTGCGAAACTTCGCTTTGTGCGTTAAACTGCGCTCGTGCGAATGCCGATAACAGCAACGCCCGATAATGTTAGTTATGTTCGGATAGGCAATATACATAAAATAGGCAAGGAGGATAATTTGAGCAAGGCAACTTTCACCAACGTTAGCCAGATTATCGGCGTGCTTTCGCGGCGCGGATTCTCGCCGCAAGCGGTTCAGTTGTACCTGCTTTTGCGCGATTTGAGCGACGACGAAGGCAAGATTTCGTTCACATTCTCGGACTTCGGCGACTTTACTTGTCGCTGTAAACGCAGTTTCCAAACCTGCTTGAAGGAGCTTTACGACGGGAAACTTGTTTCGCGAGTCGGCCAGCGTTCGCTGTGGGTTCACGAGATCCCGCCGCTGTCGGAACAAGAGCAGATTGAGGTGATCACGGAGGCGGGCGCGTTCCTCCGAAAGATGCTCTTCGCCGCCGGCGCGACGCTCGCTCCCTCGGGTGATGGCGATAATGTTTATTATGTTCGGTTCGAGCATAAAAACGATAAAAGACGAAGTTGCAGTAACTTACGAAAAGAACCGGAGGCAAAAACGCGAAATTTACAAACTGTCAACCAAACAAAGTAACCGTTTTAGAAAACCGCGCCGCATTCAAAAAACGAGTAAAGCGCGGCTTTCTATTATAAGCAAAAGCTAATACTAACCGCCCTACCCTCGGCGCTCGCGTGTTCGCGTCTTGGGTAGGGTTCCGGGGCGACAGCCCCGAAGCGGAGGCTTGGAGGCGCCGCCTCCAAACAGCAAACAAAGTAACGGGAGCGAACGACGATGGGGATTTTTCCGGAAACAAACGCTTTGGCGGCGAAAACGGCTTCCGCGACGTTCCTTTTGAACGCGCTTCGACAAGCGGCGTAGCAAGGGCGTTTAGAGCCAAGCGTCGCTTATGTCGTCTTAAACGTAAAGGGGCCGACCTGTTAGCGCTCGACCGTCCGTCGCCCGATCTTCCGGACGACGTTCGCCGCGTTTACGAAACAGTTTTATTGAGAAGCTATCGTTGAATATTCTTCTCTAACTAATTGCTACACGACGAATTACCGCAAAAAACAAAGGACTCGCCGTCCCCTAAGCGGGTTTCCTCTTCATCGCGACTTACGGTCGAAACCGCGTCGTAGGAACACAAACGATATTTTGTCGTTCCGCTTTGCCTCCGAATCCGGAACCTCGTCCGACGCGTCAAGGCGTCGTTGCCAAACGCTTTGTCGAAGAAGATTGGCACGATCTAACGAATCGCGCGCGAAAATATTTCCAATTTTATTTGAAAGCCAAAACTGAGATTTAAAATGTTCCAAGTTCTGAAAAAACACGAGTTATAGACTCTTTTCCAGCTCGTGTTCGACCGAAATTTCGCCGATTGGCCGACAAATGTTGGACAAAATCGCCCGCTAAACCTCCGCTCTCCCGTCCTGTTCCGCGACAAGGTTTAACGTTGCGCAACGGGAACGGGAGAGCGCGGCGCCGACCGCTAAAAGAGGAAGCCCTTCGCGGGCGGCGCGCAAGCGTCGACAATTTTCTTGAACGCGGTCGGACGGTCGTATTTCAACGCCGAATCGGTTACGTCGAGAACGACGTTGCGTCGCGCGTCAAATTCGGCGATCTCCGGTCGAACGAGGATTCGCGTTTCGACGCGTTCGCTCGTCTCGTAAACGACGTTATCGTCGAAACTTAGCTCGATTCGTTGTTTTTCAGCGTTCCCCCCAACGGAAGAAACGCGCCATCCGCAACCGTCCGCTTCGATGTAACATATTGCATTCAAGGCTGTTAAACGTCCTCAATAGCAAAATTTCCGCGCGGTTTCTGTAAAAGCGACTCGATTTTTTCTTGTTTTTACATTTTCGTACGCTTATTATGCCATATTCGCAACGGTTACGATGAGAAAACCTAAATTATGGCGACACGTCCTACGCCTCTTTCACATCAGAAGCGTTAGCAAGCCGATAACGCCGCCTAAAACAAAGCCCAACGTTTGAATCGCGCCCAAATGTTCCGCGGCAACGTCGTCGATCATACGATGAAACTCGCGAATGTCTTGCTCTTCGATGGAACGTGAAATAATTCCTTTTACGTCGATCGATTCCAAGAGCTTAGCAAAATGTTCTTCGCCCCGCTCTTCAAGGAAAACGCGAGCGTTCGGAATAAAACTTTCGTTCAACCAACGCGCGACTTGCGGCGAAACCAACAAACTGTTAAGGTGTTGTGGAAACATCGTTTGAAGATAATTGCGCACAAACTCAATCAAACGCGTTCTTATCGCTTCAACAAAAGCGTTCGTCGTTTCCGTCGATTCGGGCGAGTCGAGCCAACGCTTGAAATCGTCGACAAAAGTTAACGCAATTCGCTCGATTAACTCTTGCGTTTCGCTCGTTTGAAGTTTTTTATCGATAACGCGCTCCACGTCCCGCCAATCGATAAACGAGATCAAGCCGTCGGCGAGAAGTTCGCCGCCGAATCCCATAAAATTATTTTGGGCGTAACGTATTACGTATTCGCGCAACCAACCTTTTAACGTTACGATCACCTCCGGCGAATTTTTTTCCAAACCGGCGACAATTTTTTGAGCGATTAACGCCGCCGTCTTCTCGGAACGCAAACGAGGCGCGATCTCGTTTCGAAAAAATTCTTTAACCCGTTCCGTTCGAATATGTTCGCGCGCAATTTTAGCGACGGCGTTTTCAATGAACGGAACCGCTCGCTTGATCAACGTTTCTTCGTTTTGACGAAGTAAACGAAGAATTTCGGCGGAAATTTTTTGTTTTGCTTCGTCCGATTCTAATAAACGCGACGCGGCGTCCAACGTTTTTTCCCAAATTTTTTCCGGCGTAAGCAACTCGGTCGCAATCTTTTCGCCCGCCTTGCCGCCAATCTCTTTTTTATTCCGCGGCGCCAATCCTTGCGGCCAAATCCAAAACCAGTCGATCCTATCGTAAGGCTTGAAAAGCATTTCGATCGCAAGCCAATTCGTTAAATATCCGACGGCGGCGGTGGTCGCCGTCGTTAAAATCGCGCGGCACGTCGGCGAAAACTCGACGTTTCCATAACGAGCGAGGAAAAAATACGCCGCCAACGCCAAGAACGTCGCGCAACTAATATAAAAACACGCGATTTCAAACAACGCAAACAAACGCGCTTCGCGAGAACGCGTAACGTCGACAACCATTTCAAAACGCTTCCGCGTTCCGGAAAACATCGTTTTTTTCATAAAAATTCTCGAAAGTTAAAATTAGCGACCGCGCCGCCTCCCAACAGACGCGACGCGGCGTTCTGCTCCGTTAAAACATTTGGCGTTTGTTGTCCGCGTCTTCGGAAGCGGAATCTTGACGTCGTCCGGCGTAAAAATCAATTTTCGGCTCTTCGGAAAAACGACGCGTTTTTTTATTTTCGTTTATTTCGTCGCGCGCCCGCGACGTTTCCCCCGTTTCGCCGCGAAAAGAACGGTCGATTTCCGCAATTTGCCGTTTCGCTCTTTGCTCGAACGTCTCTACTTCAACGCGTCGCCGTTGGGAACGGCGTTCGACCTTTTCTCCGCACGGGCGCAATCTAACGAAACACACGCGAAATTTTCGGAAAAACGTTCTTATTTCTTCCAAAAGTTCTTCGAAACGGTCGCAACGCGCCTTTTTATCTCGCGCGCTAGTCGATTTTAAATCGCCGGGAAACGCGTCGAATGCGTCGTCGTTTTTCTCCGTCGGCGACTCCGCTTCTTTTTCCTTCGGTTGCGGCGGAGCTTTCGGACAATAAACGCGGACGCCGGAGGCGTCGAGGAGCGCCGTCGCGTCCAACTCGAAATCGCTCGAAACGCAACGGTCGGCGTGATTTTCGCACGTCAGCGGCGCGACTACGCGCAGTCGTTCGTTCGCCGCGAAAACTAATCGTCGCCAAAGCGCGTTCGTCGCGTCGACGTCGCTAAAATCTGTCGAAGCCAAGAGTTGCGACGCTTCAACGTGAAACGGCGCAACCTCGGACGTTTCGTTCGGTTCCGGCGCAAAAAAACGCAAGTCGAACGGCGTCTCCGAAATAAGCGGCGCAAAGTTCAGATTGCGTTCGCCGACGCGCTTCGGAACTTTCGTATTCGTCCAGTCTTTTTGAACGAAACGCTGGAAAAGGCGCGACGCGAAAACAAAGGGCGAACGACCGACAAACGTTTGACATTCCGACGTTTGCGCTTCAAAGAGCGACACCGCATCGTCAGGCAAGGCGGAGTCTGCTTCTCGACTTTCAAGAGTCGCCGCGATCAGGTTGAGCGTTTCGTTCGACAAAACGTCGCCGTCGTTTAACTCGATCGTCCCGCCCCAAAAGCCGCGCAACTTCCGTTCGCCCTCGCTCAACTCCAACGCCTCGCAAATCTCGCTCGGCAAAAAGAATTCGTTGTGGAGCGCAAGTCCCCAAAAGACGCGATTTTCGGTTCGATAAAAGACGCGGCGCGGCGTCGTTATTTCGTCAAATCGGTCTTCGTTAATCGTTTGGCGCATCAGGTTTTCCAGCGGCGATCCGACGAAGCCCGGCGGCAACGCGCGATAAATAAAGTCGACGCCGTTGCGCCCTTTGGCAAGATTGCATAACGCGGTTCGCGTGTAAACGATCGGATAAAATTTCATCGTTTTCCTCGTAGTTAAACTTTATCGTAAGTTGCGCTATTACAGTCTTTCAGCGGACTCCGCTAGCGTTCGCGACGCATTCTCCTCGACAGTAAATATCGACGCGCCCGTTAAGCTCGTTCCAAATTTCGTCGGCGACGCCTTGCAGTTCTCGCGCTTTTTGCTCGCAATTCGACGCGATTTTAGCGCGATCGGACGCGCGATCGTCGTAATATTGGGAATACTGGCCGGTCCAAAACTTTCCCCACCACGATTTCGCGCGTTCGGAACTCGCCCTACGCGAAAAATCGCGTTCTTCGCCCCTCGCGCTTCGAGCTTTCGCCTCAAACTCTTGCGCTGCGGCGACCGTGTGGAGGTAAAACGGGAACAAAATCGGCAGGTGAACGTTATACGGTTCGACCGTGCCGACGATCTTCTCGCGCTGCTCGAACTTGACGGTCTCTTGGGCGTCGCCGGTCTCTTCGGTCTTGGTTTTCTCCAACATGCGCGTTACGGCGATCATGACGTGTTCCGGCGTTCCGTAAAAGTATTGTTGGAAACTTTTTTTAACCGTTTCCACGCAGAACCGACCGTCGTCGGGCTTTTTACACATATCGCTTTTGGTGATCAAAAAGATCAGCGCGGCGCTCGGGTTGCGTTTCACGACTCCCCCGACAATCTGTTGAAGGCGCGCCGCCATACTGCGCCATTGATTGCCTTGTTTTTTATCTTCGCCGGGACGAGCGCTCAAAATTCGGTCGGCGGGCAAGCAAACCAAGAGCGCGTCGGAAGTTTCAGCGCGTCGGAGGAATTGCGCGACCTCGTTGTCGTTCTCTTTATCCTCGTGTTCGAGGAGGATACCGCCGCGATAATCGAGCCATTCGAAATCGCCGATCGATTTTCCGCGATAAAAACAAGTGAAGTCGAAGTTTGCGCTTTCCGCGTTTCCGGCGGGCCAGACGCCTTCGTCGAGCATCATATCCCACGCGTCTTGGAGGTCGAGCCCTTGATTGTAGTCTTTGCAGCTGAAATTGAAACCGCCGATTCCCTCCAACATACGGAAGTAAGTCGCGTAAAGATAGCAACTTTTGCCGGTTCCGGAGACGCCGATCATCGTGATTTTCAGACTCATTGTTTCGCCTTTCTTTTGGTTAATATTTCGTCGTTTATTTTTATTTTATCGTTAGCGTTCGTTAGTTTTGCGTCGGCGCGAAAATACGTCGGCAAGCGGTTTTAAGTTTCGTTTGCAAGATCGGTCGAGCAAACGCGCTATTAGGCTTTGCGGGCTTTGCCGTCGGCGCTCAACACGCGCTTGCCTTGATAGTAAAGTTCGACGCGGCCAGAGAGTTCGCGCCAAATCGCGTCGGTTGGAATATTTGAAAACGTTTCAAGTTCTTCTATATCTTCTTTTATGGCTTCTTTATAATACTCATCCTCTGACCTAAAGGGTCCAGCCATGCCAACCACTACGCCCACAAACGCTAGCAACGGTATGAATAGGATGTCGCCCGGGTCCTTATGAGATAGAGCGATTATAAATCCGATACTAGCTCCAATTACAGCTCCCAATATTACATCCTTAAACGGTTTCCTAGCCAAACGCCTCGCTTCTTTTGACAACTCACTTCGCTCTTCTTTAGCGGCGCGCGCTCTCGCGAGGAACGGCAACAGAATCGGCAGGTGGACGTTATGCGGGTCGAGGACGCCTTTAATCTCCGCGCCCTGTTGGAAATCGTCGCTTTCCCCTTCGAAGCGGCCCAAGCGCGTCGCGGCGATCATCGCGTACTCCGGCGTCCCGATAAAATACTGTTGGAACGCGGTTCGAATCGTCTCGACGCAACGCCGCCCTTCCTCTTGCGACTTGCAGAGGTCGCTCTTCGTAATCATAAAAACGAGCGACGCGGCGTCGTTGCGTTGGTAGACCGCGCCTAAAATTCGCAAAATCTCGTTTTTCATTCGCGACCAACGCCGTTGAGCGCGCAAGTCGTTCGCCTGCGCCGTCAAGAGAACGTCCGTCGGGAGGCAAACCAAGATCGCGTCGGAGTCGACGGCGCGGTTCAGGAAACGCGACAAGTCGCTCCCTTCGCTTTCGGTTTCGTTCAGGATACCGCCGCGGTAGTCGAGCCAAGTAAACTCGCCGATCGGCTTGCCGTTATGCTTGCACGCGAAACGATACTCTTCCCCTTCGGCGTTCCCGGCGGGCCAGACGCCGTCGTCGAGAATCGCGTTCCACGCTTCCTCCAACTCGCGCGCTTGGTTGTAGTCTTTGCAGTTGAAATTGAATCCGGCGACGCCCTCCAACATACGGAAGTAAGTCGCGTAAAGATAACAACTTTTGCCTGTTCCGGACGGGCCGATCATCGTGAGTTTCAAGGGCGTTTCCGACATACGCGTTCTCCCGCGTTTACTCGCTTATTAAGTTTAAATTCGTTAAAGTTAAAGGGCCGTTCGAAGTTCGACGGTCAAACGGTTCGAGGCGAACGTTAAAACAAGACGTAACCGCCGCTTTTGTTTTTTTCTTTCAACGTTTCAAGCGTAGATTCCCAAAACGCGTTCAGTTGTTTCAGACGTTCAATAGAAGCCTGCGCGCGATTAAACTCCACGTCTTCCGTAAACAACGCCTTCAAGTCGCCCCAAAACGAACGCGATTTATACGCCGCAACGTCGCGCTCGCAACTTTTGAGACGACGCGTCAATTCGTCGCGGAAACCGAATCGCATCGAGTGCAAAAACGGATAGTAAACGTTCCCGATCGAATTCGCGTTGATTTCGGAATACGCGATCATTCCGTACAAATTTTGGTTTTCCCCCAATATATTGGCGAAGTTGCAAAGGTCGGCGCCGATCCTCGTCTCGGTCCAGTCGTCCGGAAGAAGCGAGCTTTTCGTTAACAAAAAGGTTAAGGCCAACGGGTTATTTTCGTTCGCGCGATCGACGTAAGCGAGCGTCAGCTGTTTGATTCGCAACCACTGACGATGAATTTGGCTATCGCTCGCGGCGAACCGCGAGCCGTCCCAAAAGACAATCAACGCTTGCGCTTCGTTCAGATAACGTTGTAAGTCGGCCGCGACCGGATCGTCCGTGCGTTGACCGAGCGCGCCGCCGCGATAGTCGAGCCAATCGAAGTTGAAAAGCGAATACCGCTCGCCGTCCTGCGTATAGCGAAATTCAAAATTGTACTCCGAACGAAATTCGGAACGGGCCGGATACTCGCCGCAACGCACGCGACGCGCCAAACGGTCGAGCGCGCTGCGATCCTCGTCGCGCGTCGCCGCGATGTTAAACCCGTTGTCGTCGGCCATAAAGCCGTACATCGAAGCCATATACGTCGTTTTCCCAACTTGCGCATCGCCAAGCATCAAAACTTTCATTCTTATTTTTCTCCAGTTTCTGTCGATTGTCTCCACCGTGCGCGAACCGTCGTCCGCTTCTTTCCCCTTAAGAGCCAATCGACGAATATTTTAGTGAAAAATTTTGCTTAAAAATTTTAAAAAATGCCGCGATCATTGAAAACACCGTCTTTTGCCGGCTTCGTAAATTGCCAGTCAATCAAACATACCGCCGCGACCTTCGCTAAAATCGAGCCGCACCTTAGGGCCCGGATGGTCCGCCGTCGTCGTTACAATTTCGCTAAACTCCGACACAAGGTTCAAGCGCGCGTCTTTCGCTCGAACGCGAAACTCGTATTTCTTGTCCCATTTTAACGCGACGTTTAACTCGCGCTCCGCCGTTTCTTGAACGCGCCATTCGCCGTCGTCGATCCGCGTTTGAAGTTCGAACAGACGCTCCGCGGCGTCGCCGGTCGTCCAAACAAGGCGCGCCGCCGGTCGCGTTTCTTCGTCGACGCGCATAAGCGTCAAAATCGGTTGCGGCAATCGCGCCTTTAAAAAAGCGATCGGATTAGGCGGCGTCGCGACATATCGCATTACCGCGTCAATGTTCGACGCGGCGCGCAAAACGTTGGCGTCGAGCCCGTCGTCAAAAAAGTAGTTGACAACCTGTTTTTTTACGCGACGTTCCGCGTCCGTTTCGTCAAAAAGCGTCCCGCGTTCGTCCAAACCGCCTAAAACAAGCGCCGTCCAATACCAAGCCAAATTCACCGGAAGCACGAGCCCGGTTTCGTCGACGGCAAACGGATCGACTCCGACGTTGCGAAGGCCCGCGTTCAACGATTGAACGCAAGCGCGCGTCGCTTCATCGCAAGGGTTCCAATTGTTGCCGTCGCAGCAGTTGTACAAGATGGAAAAAGGTTTTCCCGTCTCGACAAGGCGACGTAAGACGCGACGTTCCGCATCGTTCAGAGCGCCTCGATTTCCCCCGCCGCCAATCACGAAAAAAAGAAAGTCGACGTTCTTTAAATAGGCGATCGTCCGTTCGGTATCTTTGTCGTTCGCGTCGAAACCGGGAGTGTCGACAAGATCGACGCTATGCAACAACGTCGCGGGCAACGCGATTTCACAAAAAGCGACTCCGTCGTTTTGGTCGGAAAGCGCGGTTGTTTCAAGCGTCGCTCTATCGGTCGTTCGAACGTTTCCGTCGTCGCCAACGAGACGATATTCAACTTCTTTGGCGTATACGTAACGCGTTACTTTCTTTGTCTTAGAAACGCCTTCTCCGGTAAGCGCGACTCGATTTTGCAGAAGGCAATTCGTCAACGTCGACTTGCCGTTTTGGAAACAACCGACGAGCCCAATTTGCGGTTTCTTTACTTTCGTCATTTCTGTTCCGTTAATCCGTCGTTATCTATAAGTTAAAACGTTCCGTCGCGAGAAAATGTCCCGCGACGGAATCAAGTCGTTAAGCGTTAGAGCGTCGCGCCTTCAAAATAGACGGACGTTTCCGCGATAAACGTTTCGAGCGGACGGCGCAACTCGGTCACCTCTTCGCGAACGCGCTTCGCTTCCGCCGCGATCTTTCGCAGTTCTTCAAGCGACAGGTTCAGTTCTTTTTCCAACGTCGCGACGCGAGCGTCGAATTTATCTTGCTGCGTTTGCAAGTCCTTTTGGTACGCCTTTTGGTGAGCCGCTACAATTTGGCGCGCAGCGTCCTCGCCGCACTTGCGCAACTTCGCTTTAATTTCGCTTTGACTCATCGCCCGAGTAAGTTGCGGTTCGATTTTTTCCGCCAAAGCGTTGCGAATTGTCGAGCTAATCTTTTCTCGAATTGTTTCTTCAAGTCCCGCGCCCGTCGCGAACGCGGTAAGAGCGGCAATAGGAAAGGCAACCGGAGCCGTCAATAGAGCGCCTAAAATAACGAGCGCGAGGCCTCCGGCGACGATGGCTCCCGTTACTGCGACGAAAGTAGCGACAATCATCGCGACAAATTGCTTCAAAATTGCTTTCTCAACCGTTTCGGTAAATCCGTCGCCCCCGAAAATGTCGACCTTTTCGACGATCGCCTCGGGAGTGAAATCGATTTTGAGGCCGCCCAAATATTTGCCCACCTCCTTCGGCGCATTCACCAGCATATCGTTCCACTCTTGTTGCAAGAGCATCGCGATCGTTCGCATTTTCTGCCCGAGCGTCGCGTTGTAAACGCCGTTTTTCTTTTGCTTGATATTGGCGAGCCAGCCTTGCGTCGCGGGAACGCAAACTTCGCGCATCGCCTCTTCGACGTACCCTTTAAGGGTTTGCGAAAATTCGTCGCACTCCGTCTCCAAGGCTTCGCTCTTGAACAGATTCTTCGCGCGCTTTTTGAGAAAACTGCCGATGTAACGAGACTGCGTCGAACCGTCGTCCATCATTGTTTCGACGCGTTCCATCAGCGCCTCGGCAAGTTGCGGCATATTCTGCTCGTACACTTCCGAGATCATATTCGCGCCGAGCGTCGTTACAAGGCCTTCGTCGCCAAGCTCTTGCTCGATAATTTCTTTCGAACGACGTTGAAACTTCGCGAGCGCTTCTCGCGCGGCGCCCAATTCGGCGCGCACTTCGTCGGCTTTTTTCTCGGCGTTTTCTTCGCGAAGCGCGAGTTCGGCTTCGAGTTCGCTCAGAGCGGCGTTCACCGGAGCGGCCCCCGAATCGAGGAGAAGCGAACGCGCTTTTTTCGCGACGACCGTCGATTCGCAAGCGTCCATCAAATCGTTGTAACCGGAACCGTTCAGCAACTCCTCCAAATTCTCCAAAAGCGTCGCCAGCGTTTTGGCGTCCTCTTCCACATCGAGATCCAGATACGTTCCGAGAACGCGTCGCGTACTTTTTTTCCACTCTTTAGCTTCGACGCTTTGCGGTTCGATGAAATCGCGACTTTTAGCTTGGTGGGAAAGGAAAGCGTTGAAGATGAAAATCTCGTCGCTCTCGACGCGAAGCCCCTCGTCCCCCGTTTCGCTCTTTCCAAGGTAGTTATTAATCGTCGCCGCGTCGACCGGGCGAATCGTCGTTTGCAAATGTTCCCTCGCCATCCGAGCGTTAATAGCGAACCACAGTTTGTGCAACTGCTTAACTTTATGAATCTCTCTCAGCGCGCGCAATTCTTGATCTCCGATTTGTTTATCGCCTCGGAACAAATACAAGATCGCGTCGGCGGAAGTCATCGCCTCGATCGCGACTTGCGTGTCCCAGGGCCCGGCGAACAGACCGGGACAGTCGACGATAACGCAACCGAGACGCTCAAGATTCGGCGAATGCAGGTAGCAGTCGATCTTACCGACAAACGCCAACATAATCTCTTCGACGGCAAACGCTTTCGGATCGCCCTGCGACCACCGCATACTCCAGTCGCCCGGAAAAACGACGTAATCGGCGACCTTATCGATCGAAATTTCACGCGTTTCGGCGCGTTGGCGAACGATCGTCGGATCGTCGCGGAACTCGAGAATCAAACTCGCGATGTAAAGCAAGTCGAGCTTGCCTTCTTGCTTGGTATCGTAAGCGGCGCGACGTTTTTTATAAATCTCCCACTCTTTGGCGACACAATCGCGCATCAGTTGCAAATCGAGCGGATCGTCGAAACTAAACCCTTTCGCTTCGTCCCCTTCCGTAACGTCGAAACGTTCGGCCTCGTTTTCCGGCAGGTGGCGAAGCAAAATATCGCGCATCGTCAAAAGAAGTTCGGCGTCCGTCTTCCACGTTACGACGGCGCGCTCCGGTTCGTTCGGATCGGCGATGTTGCGCGCTGTAACACGGCAAGCGCTCGTTTTGATACCGGAACCCATCGGGCTGATCGGGCGACCGTCGCAAATGGTGTTGAACGTCGTCGACTTACCGCCTTGGAACTCTCCGACCAAAACGATTTCAAAAGAATTCGTTTGTAATTTTTCGGAAGAGCGGATAAAACGTTTGCGCGTTTCCAGCGGAAGTTCGGGATACTCGGCGACGGCGTTAAAAAGTTTCATCAGCGCTTCGCGTCGTTCGTTATATTGTTGGGGACTAATCGCCATTACAATTTCCTTTAACCTTTTATTTTAACAAGGTTAACAAGCGCGTTCGCGGCGCGCTTGTTAAATTTTCAATTCAAAACCGACGTTCCTATCGCCTCACGAGGTGCGGTGGTCTTCGTAATAGTGGTCGCACTTCTTACACTTATAACCGCCCGACTCGGTGCCCTCGTATTTCGTACAACTACATTTGCGGCAGCTCCATTTTCCGCAAGTCGGTTCGTTCTCGTTTGCGCCGACAATTTGCGCTTTCGTTTTCTCCCTCGTCGGGAACAGAACGCGCGTCGTTCGGCGGCTTGCGTTTTGGCGTTTCGTAATTTTTCGTAATTTCCTCGTTTCTTGCGTTCCGATCGTCATATCTTTTCTCTCTTCAATTTTGTTTTAACGCTTACCGACGGCTTACGTCGTTTAAAAAAAGTGTCCGTTTGGGCAAATGCGACCGCCTTTACGTTGCGCCGCGGCGCCGCATTTGGGACACCGCGGTTCTTGAAACGTTCCTATTTTTCGACTCAAATAGGAACATTCCGGGCTTTTGCTCCACTTTACCAACTCGTAAGAACGCACGGAGGTAAAAGGATGCGTCCTGTGCATCACAAGGAAGTCTTGCATCAGTTTTTCCGCGGCCTTGTCGCTCAAAACGCTTTGATACTCTTCCAACTGCTCGCGATAAGCGTCAAGGTTGACGTTTTGGGTGTGTTTGAAACGTCCGCCGGACAAGCGAACAAACGTCTTCAAAACTTTGTCGAGGTCGCCCGAGAAAACGAGAGCGGCGCGGTCGGCGGAAAATTCGCAGACGCGTTTCCAACGATAAATCGGCAACTTCAACAACGCGGAACCCGGCAACCAATTCATCCCCAACTCCACGCAGGTCGCCACCATAGAATACAAGCAATGCCGTTGCATAATGTGTCCGCATTCGTGCGCCAACACGATTTGTACTTCCTCCAACGTCATATACTCGAGGAGTCCGGACGAAATAACAATGAACGGACGCTTATCCCCAAACGTGTAGGCGTTGGGCCCCGGCGAGGTTTCCAGAAATAAGTCGGGAACCGGAACGCCGAATTTCTCGCAAATCGGAGGTAGCAAGTCGTAATATTCGGGAAGTTGCTTCGGACTCAGTTTAATGTTGTCGCCCAAGCATTCGCCGCGAAACATTTTTTCGGCGGTCGCGGCCGAAACGCCGCTTAACGCTCTCGAAACCCCCGGAACGGCGTTCATCGCGGCGATCGCCTCGACGTCGTCGCCGTGAGCCAACATTTTATAATCGTCTTGGTTTAAAGGGGAAGACTCGGCGGCGGAGACGGTCGCGTTCATAAAAGACGGAGTTTTGAAGTGCAAACCGCGCTTAGCTAAATCGGAAAAACTAGTGTTCGACATTGTTTTTGTCCTGCGGATAAACCGCTTGCAATGAATATTTACGCTAAAATTCTTCGCTTGACGACGCGCCGTCGAGCGACGCGTCGTTTGGGGGTGAATCGTCGGTTACGTTAACGCTCGAGAGCGAGAGCCAAATCCTTGAGCGCGTTTTCGTACTCTTGAATCTTACGACGCAGCGCCTCGGCCTCGTCTTCGCTCAACACCGCGCCGCGCTTTTCCATTTCCTCGAGCGCCTGCAAGTATGGCGCGACGTTCGCGTTGTAGATCGTTTGGAACGCGTCGCGCGTTTCCTCCTCGATAATTTTCGTCGCGCCGTCAAAGTGCAACGTAAACTCTTGCTTCACCGAGCCGACGCTTTGGACGAACGAGTCGGCCAGCGCCCGTTTCACCTTATGCGCGAGGAAATTGACCGGCAAGAGATTTTTCAGTCCCGGAATATGTCCCGCCAACACGACGGCCAACGCGCCGAGAACGTTAAAGACGAGGAATCCGACAAGCGCCTCCGCGCCGCGCACGAATATGGGATTAATCTTGGCGCACATACCGCCGTCGACGTCGTCGCCGCTCCACGCCGTCGGATTGACGCGCACGGTTCTCGACGTTTCCTCCGCTTCCGAGGCTACGTCTTGCGCGATCGCCGTCAATTTCCGACTCGTTTGCTCGCCGATTTCGCTTAAAATATACTCGAGTTCCGTTTTGATAAACTGAACGGCGGGCTCGATTTCGTCGCGCACCTTCTTTAGCGAGTCGCACGCGTCAAAACGCCGCAGGAAAAGCGAGACGGCGGAATCGGGAGACTCCTGATTCAAAACGCGTTCGTCGATTTCGTCGAGCGCCCATTTTTTTACGCTCGCCGCTTTTATCGCCGAGTCGCTCAACGTTTTCTGATAACGCGCGTCGAGTTGTTTCGCGGTTTGTTCGATCTTCTTTACCAGTTCTTCGCGTTCTTTTTCGCCGAGGGCGCTCACTTCGAAACGAGCGATAAGTTCGTTCCGCATTCGATTCAAATCGGCGCAAAGAGCGGCCGCAAGTCTTTCTTCGCGCCCCAAACGTTTATTCCGCTCAATAAATTCCGTAATCGCCGCTCCGATTTCTTCGGCGCCGCGTAAAACTTCGCCCTCGACGGAATCGTCGAAAGCGTAAGGGCAAACCGGAACATATTCGCGTCCCATTTGCGCCAACTCTCCTTGAATCGCGTCGACGATCGCCGCGCGTTTGTCGCCCGCCAAGCCGTCTTGCGCGCGGCAGGCAAGCAAAAGCAAAAGGCGAGCTCGCCCGTTTTCAAAAACGGCGCGCGACAAAAATTGCTTCGTGTAAACGTCGAGTTGTTTCGCGCCGGGAGCGACCACGACGACCAAGTC